>JBNKOV010000160.1:0-9386 GCA_050294955.1 Holophagae bacterium | reverse complement strand
TTCTCGAAGGGCGCGTCCTGATAGGTGTAGGCGTCCAGGGTGGTGTCTCTGATCTGCTCCAACAGGTTGTTGAAGGTATGGGCCGAGGCCATGTCCGTTCGGAGAACCAGGGTGTTCACAAAGAACCCGATCATGCCTTCGATTTCAGCCCGGTTCCGGTTGGCCACCGGCGTGCCCACCAACAGATCGTGTTGACCGGTGAAGTGTTGCAGCATGATTTTGTAGGTGGCCAGCAGGGTCATGAACAGGGTGGCGCTATTGCTGCGCGACAGGGCGTTAAGGGCGGAGGTCATTTCCTCGGAGAGGTTGACGGCCACGGTGTCGCCGTTGAAGGTCTGCTGTTTGGGGCGAGGTTTGTCTATGGGCAGTTCCAACAGGGTGGGATTGGACAGTTTGTGTTTCCAGTAACCAATCTGCTCCTGGAGTACGTCTTCGGTCAGCCAGGTGCGCTGCCAGCAGGCGAAATCGCCGTATTGAATGTTCAACGGCGGCAGGATGGGTTCCTGGCCCTTCTCAAAGGCCTTGTACATGACATTGGTTTCGTGAACGAACACGCCCAGGGACCATGCGTCGAAAATGATGTGGTGAACATTCAGCAGAACCGCGTACTTCTCTTCATCCAGCTTGAAGATAGCGCAACGCCAGAGATGCCCCTCTTCCAAATTGAACGGGGTGTTTAAATCCTTGTCCACCGCCTGTTTCAACTGTCTGCGGGTCTGGTCGGACTTGGTTTCCGAGAGGTCTTCGAAGATCATGGGGAAGGCTGTCGGCGGTGAGATGACCTGCATGCCGTCGCCATCCACCTCCCTGAAAATGGTGCGCAGAGACTCGTGTCGCGCAGCCATGGCGGTGAGGCATTTGCGATAGATTTCCGGGTCGAAGTCGCCCTTTAAGATGAAGTGAAAGGGCAGGTTGTACATGGTGTCTGCGGGTTCCATGCGGTAGATGAACCACAGCCGCTGTTGGGCGAAGGAAAGGGGCAGCACGTTGGGGCGATCCGGGCTTCGTTCTATAACGCGCACTCCGGCCAGCTCCACGCCGTGGCTCTGGGTCATGGTGGCTTCAATATGGGAAGCCAGACCGGCGAGGGTGGGTTCCCGGAAGATGATGCGGATGTGGAAGTCTAGATCAAAAGCGTTGCGAATGGCTGAAAGCACGCGGGTTGCCAATAGGCTATGTCCGCCAATCTCAAAGAAGTTGTCGTCTATGCTCACCGAAGGCAGGTTCAGGATCTCTTTCCAGATATCGGCCAGCGAGGTCTCCACTGGGGTTCTGGGCGGGGTCAGTTTTCGGTCATCCTGGGTGGCGGCCTGTCGGGCCAGCGTTTTGAGGGCTTTGCGGTCGATCTTGCCATTGGGGGTGAGGGGGAATTGGTCCAAAGCGATAATGGTGGCGGGCACCATGTAGTTCGGCAACTTTTTGCGGGCGTCCGCCCGAACCGCTTCCACCAGAAGCTCCTTGCCGGAAGGGCGAACGAAGGCGATCAGGCTCTTGGATCCCTTTTCATCTCGCACCATGACCACGGTTTCCCGGACTTGGGGATGGCGATCCAGCATTTCTTCCACTTCGCCCAGCTCGATGCGGAACCCGCGAATCTTAACCTGGAAATCGACTCGGCCCAGGAACTCAATAGGCCCGGTCTTCCAGTCGGCGTCCGGCAGGATGCAGACCAGGTCGCCGGTGGCGTACAACCGCGCGCCTGGCTGGTCTGAGAAGGGATCGGGCAGGAACTTTTGCGCCGTAAGCGAGGGTTGGTTGAGGTAGCCGCGAGAAAGGCCGTCTCCGCCAATATACAGCTCACCTGGCGCTCCTAGAGGCATGAGATTGAGATAGGGATCTAGGATATAGGTCTTGAAACCGCGAAACGGGCGACCGATGGGCAGCCCGCGATGCGCCTCCGTGAGATAATCGGCCAGGGACTTCATGTGGGCGCTGGGGACGTTGTCACCTTGTTCATGAGCCTTCTGCATTAACTACTCCCTTCCTTCTTCGTTCCTTATATATACGATTGGCCTTTGGGTTTCCTTCACATTTTTTAGCTGGGCGCTTGAGGGAACCCAAGATCTCCGCACTCAAACCAGGTGGTGTCGATGGTCGCTTCGGTGACGCCATAGCTGTTGATGAGTCGGGTTTGCGGACTGCAGAACCGCTTGAAATCTGCATACTCATGCACCGACCAGGCGTCGGAGCCTGCAATGAGCAAGCGGAAGAATCCCAGGTTGTTGCCCGTGTCCTTCAGCCAGGTGATGAGGTTGCGCAACACTGCGGGCACAAACTCGGCAGCGTCCACGCCCTGGCGTTTCAGCAGGCCGTAGAGCAGTTCCGGCTCCAGCAGGAACGTTTTGGGGCAGATTACCAGTTTGGCGCCAGAGCCCAGGGCGCGCGCGAGGTCCCCCGAGAAGACGTCAAAGGAGAAGGACGCCATATTGAGGTGGCAGGTGGGCGCTTCCCGGAGCTTGTAGGCCTCTTCCCAGGACTCGTAGACATTCACCAATCGCCGATGCTCGATCATCACGCCCTTGGGCCTGCCGGTGGAGCCGGAGGTGAAGGTGACGTAGAGCAGATTGGATGGGCTTGTGTCCACCTCGGGATTCTGGTTGCTTAATTGGGCAATGGCCTCGGCTTCCAAGTCCATGAAAACCAGCTTGGCGCCAGAGGCCTTTACCACCGCCGCTTCGGTTTCCCTGACCACGATGGCCTGAACCTGGGCTTGTTCCAGGATGTGGCCTACCCGTTCTTCGGGGAAGTTGGGATCGATGGGAACGTATGCGCCGCCAGCCTTCATCACGGCCAGGATGGCGATCACCATATCGGCGGAACGATCTATGCAAACGCCCACGCGGCTGTCGGGAACCACGCCAAGCCCGATCAGGTGATGGGCCAGTTGGTTTGCCTTTTCGTTCATTTCCCGGTAGGTGAGGGAAACGGCGGGTTTAGGGGCTCCCTTGCCTTCCCAGTCATCAAAGACCAGGGCGGTTGCGTCTGGCTTTTCCGCGGCCCGTTTCTCTACCAACTGGGTAAAGGTGATCTCTTCCCGATGGTCGGGCCGGGGATCGGACGCCTCCAGCAGGGCCTGTTTCTCCCAATCGGAAATCATGGGAATCCAGGCAATTGGCTGGTCGGGATCTTGCAGAATGGCGTGCAGGATATTTTGATAATGCTCGGCCATGCGGGCGATGCGTTGCAGCCTGAAGAGCGCGGGATCGTATTTAAAGTAGGCGATGGTTCCCTGTTCGCCGGTCATGATTTCAAGGGTAAGGTCGAAGGCGCCCGTTTCGTGAATGCTCTTCAGGGCGCCCATTTCGGCGTGTTCCCCAAAAATGCCCAGGCCGCTGGAGTACTCGTCCAGATGGCGTTCGGTCTCCTGGAACCAGCTCTGCAAGTTGAAAGCGGTTTGGAAGATTGGACTTACCTCGTCGCTTGGGTCAATGCCCATTTTTTGGATGAGCGTGGCGTAGGGCAGGTCGCCATTGTCCAAGCTCTCCAATACGGTGCGTTTCACCGAGCCCAGCAATTGAGAGAAGGAGGGATTGGAATCCAGGTCCGAGCGCAAGGCCACCATGTTGATAAAGAACCCGATGAGGCTCTCGAACTGTTCCTGAGGTCTGCCCGCCACGGGCGAACCCACGATGATGTCGGTCTGGCGGGTATGGCGCATGAGTAATACCTTGAAGGCGGTGAGTAGAACCATGAACAGGCTGGCCCGGTTCTTTCTGGCCAGCTTGTTGAGTTCCAGGATGTTTGCCTGATCCAGGTACACTGCATGGACCGCGCCGGAATAGCGCTTGTTCTTCTTTCTGGGGTAATCGGCGGGCAAGCTGAGCACGGGCAGCTCGCCGGCCAGCTTCTCTTCCCAGTAGGCCATCTGGGACTTGCCCTGATCGCCCGCCAGCATGTCGGCCTGCCATTTTACGAAATCGGCGTAGTCGGTTTGAACCGGCGGCGCCTGGTAGGCCACGCCCTGGTTCAGGCAGCTATAGATTTTGCTCAGTTCGGTGACCAGTATGCCGAAAGAGGTGCCGTCGAAGATGATGTGGTGGATGACGATCAGCAAAATATGATCTTCGGGGGCGCGGGTGAACAGGGCCACCCGCATGAGCGGTCCGTTTTCCAAATCGAAGGGCTGGAAGGCCTGATTGCGGATGTGGGGCTCCACCAGCTCTGGGTCTAGATGGGAGATGTCCTCGAAGTGGAAGAAGGGGCGCACCTCGGGGTGAACCACCTGTTCCGGCTCGATCTCGCCCATGTGGAACGTGGTCCTGAAGGCCGGGTTATTGATGATCAGCAACTCGAAGGTCTGTCGGATGATTCGGGGATCTATGGCCTGACGGATGCTGATGGTGGTGGGCAGATGGTAGCCGTAATTGTCCGGGTCCACCTGGAGCAGGAACCAGACCGCCTTCTGGGCCTCTGAAAGGGGATAGACCGTGGCGGGTTGGAAAACGGGCTCTTCCTCCTCGGGCTCTTCTTCGATTTGAGCCGTGGGCATGGTTTCGGAGTGAACAGGCATGCCCAACTGCACGGCGAGGTAGTAGGCGAGTGCCTGAACGGTTTCGCAGTCGAAGAGGATGCTGGCCGAGATCTCAATTTTGAAGGTCTCTTCCAGGTAGTTGACCATGCGGGCGCCTGTGAGCGAATCGAAGCCGTAGTCGCCGAGATAATCGTCCATGGGCAGTTCGGACTCGTCCAATTTCAGTAGGTTGGCAATAAGGCCTCTAACGTAGATGGCCATTTCTTCCTGGTTGGCTGGGAGCTTTTCTTCGGCCAGGGATAACTGCGCAGACAGGTAGTGGCTTAGGGCTTTGAGGTTGTCGCAATCAAAGAGATCGGAAGGTGGGATCTCGAAGTTCAATTGGTCGCGTACTTCTTGGATTAACTGGGCCTGGCAATTGGCGTCGAAGCCGTAGTCCTCCAGAAATTGATCTTGATCGATGGACTGGGGGTCCTTGTTGAGGATGCGCCCTATAAGGTTCTCCAACCAGGTTCCCAGTTGGGTTCTTGTGGTGATGGAGACGGTCTCAACCGGTTCTGGCTCAGACGTTTCAACGACGGCCGGTTGGGGTTTTTGTTGAACGGGGAGTTCCGCTTCCACCGGTTCGGACGGCGCTGCGTCTCGGCCTGCCCAGTGGCGTTTGTCTTTAAACGGGCAGCCGGGCATGGGGGCGCGACGGGGCGGTGTTTCGTAGAGCTGGCGCCAGGATATGGTTCTACCGGTGAGCCAGAGACGGCCCAGTTTTTCCAGGTCGAGATCGCTTAGGTCGGAGGCGGCGGCCAGAGGCTGGTTCTCGTCGGGTGTTTTGGGCGCTTGCCCGGCGAAAACGCCCTCCATGACCCAGTCTTTCAGATAGCCGTCCAATCGCTCCACCAGCATCTCCCGGCTGGAGGCCAATACGAAGATGCGGTGGGGGTGGTGTTTACGGCCTATTTGCAGGGTATAGGCGCATTGTTCCAGGGTGGCGTCAGGGCGATGTTCAAAGAAGCCCTTTAGGAGACTGGCGTGGGCCTTCAGAGTCTCTGCATCTCGCGCTGTAATGGGGAACAGCATGAGGCCGGAACCTTCCCGAGCGGGCTCCTGGTGATAAGCCTCCAAAACCACATGGGCGTTGACGCCGCCGTAGCCAAAGGCGTTCACCCCGGCCCGTCTGGGCAATTCAACGCCGTTTGCGTCCTTTAAGGCTGGCCATGACCTGGTTTGTTGCAGGAGGAAGAAAGGCGAGTTCTCCGTGTCCACATAGGGGTTGATTTCTTCAAGGTTGATGTTCCCTGGGATTTGGGCGTGCTTCATTGACAACAACACCTTCACCAGGGCCAGGGCTCCGGAAGCCGCTTCGGTATGGCCGATATAGGGTTTCACGTTGCCCACGGCGCACCAGGCTTCTTGAGGAGCGGACTTGCCCTCCATTTGGAACAACTTGGAGAAGGCTTTCTTAAGCGCCGTAATTTCCAGAGGATCGCCCATGGCGGTTCCGTTGGCTGAAGCCTCTATATAGCCAACTGTGGCGGGATCGACGCCTGCCCTGTTCCAGGCTCTGGTGAGTAGATCGGCCTGGGCGTTGGGATTGGGCGCTGTCAGAGAATTGACGCGGCCGCCGTGGTTCACAGCAGATCCGAGAATGAGCCCGTGGATGGCGTCCCCGTCGGCCTCCGCCTTGGACAGGGGTTTCAGCATTAAAACGCCCACGCCTTCGCCGCGCACGTAGCCATCGGCGCCTGCAGCGAAGGGACTGCATTTTCCAGCAGTAGACAGCATGCCGCCAGCGCTGAGCGCCAGATATGGTCCGGGCGAGAGAATGAGATTCACGCCGCCAGCCAGAGCCATGTCGCTTTCGCCGGAGCGGATCGACGTCACCGCGTGGTGGATGGCGGCCAGAGCGCTGGCGCATGCCACGTTCACCGGTTCGCTGGGGCCGCGCAGGTCCAAGATATTGGAAATGCGGTTCACCAGAATTGCCGGCGAATTGCTGGTGGCCGTCATGGTGTCCACCTCTCCGGCCTGACTGCGCACCACATCTTCATAATCGATGGAGCCCACGCCCATGTACACGCAAGTGGCGGAGCCCTCTAAATCGGCGGGGTTGTAGCCCGCGTGCTCTAGGGTCTTCCAGGTGGTTTCCAGCAGCAGCCGTTGCTGAGGGTCCATGGCTTCCGCCTCTCTGGGCGAGATGCCGAAAAAGAGGCTGTCGAACTTGTCCACGTTGGGAACAAATCCACCCCATTTCACCAAGGTCTTCATGCCGCCTTCGGAGCCATAGAAGGCCCGCCAGTCCCAGCGATCCTCGGGGATCTCTTCGATAAGCGGCTGGCCTTTCATGAGGTTGTCCCAGAAAGTCTCAGGGCTGTCCGACTGAGGCGCCATAACATGGTAGCCGATGATGGCCACGGGTTCTGTTGCGTTTGTGGTTCTATGCGTCGCGGCGCCGCCCACAGCCTGATCCGCTGTTTCAGCTTGTGCGAGGGCCAGACCGTGGACCTTGCTTAGGGTTGGTCCCCAGGTTTCAAGCAGATTGGACGCAATAGCCGAGAGCGTAGCGTGTTCAAAGAACAGGGTGGGGTTGATTTTGATCTGGTAATGCTCATTTATCTTAACGCTCAGCTCGGTGAACAACAGAGAATCGAAGCCGTAACGGCCAATGGACGTATTGCGGTCCATGGCGGCGGGGCGAATGTCCACCAGGGCGGCTGAGATGTGGCGCACCGCGTCTTCCACAGCCCCCTGCAGGTTGGAGCCTCCCGCCTGGGCGGGTTGCGCGACAGTGGGTTCCATTCGGCCCCCGTGGTTGGCCGCCAGCGTCTCAAGGCTCTCAGAGGACAGGGTTTTGCGATCCACCTTGCGGTTGAGGGTCATGGGATAGGAGTCCAGGAATTCGTAGCGGGAGGGGATCATGTAGTCGGGCAGCCATTGTTCCAAAACCCGTTCGGGCGCTTGGGGCAGGGGCGCCTTTGCATTTTCCGGAATTAAAAAGGCCACAAGGCGCTTGTTGGGATCCTTGCGCAGGGCGACCACGGCTTCGGCCACGTTGTCCAGCTTCTTGCAGGCCGTTTCAATTTCCCCGATTTCAATGCGGAACCCACGCATCTTAATCTGCTGGTCCTTGCGGCCCAGATACTCCACTTCGCCGTTGGGCAGGTAGCGGGCCTGGTCGCCCGTGTGGTAGATGCGCTGGGAGCCAACGCCTGTAAAAGGATTGGGAATAAAGCGCTCACGGGTCATCTCTGGCCGGTTGAGATAGTCCTCGGCCAGACCATCTCCACCGATGTAAAGCTCGCCGGGAACGCCAACGGGAACCGGGTTCAGTTGATCATCCAGAATGAAGAACCAGGTATTGGCGATGGGTCTGCCAATGGTTACCTTCTTGCCCTTCTCTATTTTGCAAACCGAAGACCAGATAGTGGTTTCGGTTGGGCCGAACATGTTCCAAACCTCGTCTGCCCGATCCGTCAGGGCGTCGGCCAGTTCAGGGTTCAGAGCCTCGCCGCCGCAGAGAATTTTCAGGGGGCGTTTTCCCGTCCATTGAGCTGCCAACAACATCTGCCAGGTTGCTGGAGTGGCCTGAATAATCGTCGCGCCACAGGAGGCGATCACCTCCTTCAAACGCAACCCGTCCCTTGCATCGTTCGTGGGTAGAATCTCCACTTCCCCGCCCACCAGCAGAGGGAGATACAGCTCCAGGCCGGCGATGTCGAAACAAATGGTGGTTAGCGCCAGCAATTTGTCATCACTAGTCATGCCAGGCGTTTGAGCCATAGAGAAGAGGAAATTTGTGAGGGCGCGATGACCGATTCTTACCCCTTTGGGCTTGCCTGTGGAGCCGGAGGTGTAGATCACATAGGCGGACTGATCCGAAGTGGTTTTGGGATCCGTCCATTGCGGCGCGGGACTGGGATCGTCCGCGAGAACCATCTCCACGCCGGGCAGTCGATCCGCCAGGGATGAGTGGGTGACCACGGCCCGAATGCCGCTGTCCTCCAACATATACGAGATGCGATCTGCGGGGTAATCCGGATCAAAGGGCACATAGGCCGCCCCGGTTTTAAGCACGCCTAAAAGCCCGGGCAACAGATCGGCGGAGCGATCTAGGAAAATTCCAGAGAAATGGCCGGGGCCAACGCCCTTCGCTTGGAGCCGACCCGCAATGTCGTTAGCCGCCTCATCGAGCTGTTGGTAGGTGAGGGAATGGCCCGCATAGGTGACCGCCGTTTTGTGAGGTGTTTTCCGAGCCTGACTTTGAAAAATCTGGTGGATGCACTGATCGGCGGAATAGGCCGTTTCGGTGTCGTTCCATTGGTGAAGCAGCTTGTGTTTCTCGGCTTGGGGCAACATCTCTAACTGGGAGATGGGCTGCATGGGGTCTTCCACCACGCTGCGAGCGAGCGTCAGGAAATGAGAAGCCATGCGCTCAATGGTGGCCGCTTCAAATAAATCGGAATTGTACTTAAAGTGGAGAATGATGCTCTCGCTCTGCTGGACTTCCAGCGTGAGGTCGAACTCGCCTTCTTGGTGGATTTCCGGAATAACCCGGGTAAAGAGGGCGTCTGGCGTGGGAGCGCTGTCTTCCCAATCCGTAGAGATCCCCAGGTTCTGGTAGTAGTAGGCGGCCTGAAAGAGGCTCTGACCCAGTTCCGGCTGGGATTTGCGCAGCTCAGCCGTGAGAAGTGAAGCGGGATAGGCCCCGAACTCCATGTCGTCGTAGGCATTTTTACGGACCTTTCGGGCCAGATCCAGGAAGGTCGGGTCGCCGCTGAGATCGCTACGGATGACCAGCATGTTCATAAAATAGCCCAGCGCCTGTTCGAACCGGTTCTCCGGTCGGCCCTCGGAAGGGGAGCCCACCACCACGTCGTCGCATTGGGTGTATCGCTGCAGCAGGATCTTGTAGAGGGCCATG
>JBNKOV010000159.1:0-9426 GCA_050294955.1 Holophagae bacterium | reverse complement strand
CGAATACAAAATAGGCGACGAGGAGACCGGATCCTGGGGACGCCTCGCCCATGCTGGGGTCCTTGACCCACGCAACCCTAAACCATTGGTGGTCATAGCCCATGGCAATGGTTTCGGATATCAGGATTACACCTATTTGGAGCATCAGCTCTCCGGGACGGGTTGCGTCGTGGCTTCTATCGGGTTTCCAGACGACACATCCATTCAGGAACGCAAGCAGGACATTCTCCTCCATTTAAACTACATCTACGGAAAGTGGGGGCGATTCCTGAACAGTGATCTTGTCCTGGTGGGCCACAGCAGGGGAGGCGAAGCAATTATTCACACGGCCAACGCCCTTGCTGGAAACCAACGCATACCCGCTAAAATAAAAGCGTTAATCAGCATGGCCCCCTCTTATGAAGAAGAATTGCAAACGCCCCAATGCGACGCGACAGAAGCCATGTTGGTGCTGTACGGAACCCACGATGACGATGTAACCAACGAAGTGGGCATTGGCATGCAGCCCAACTCCCCATTTCGCCTGTTTGACCGCACCTGGACAACGCCCTGCAGTCAATTGCGCAAGAAAACCATGATTGTCATCCATGGGGCAGATCACACTGCCTTTTCCGATTGGCGCAATGAGGACACGCTACTGCCCTCGCCACTGCCGCCCAAGTTGCAGCAATGGGCCGCTGGGGCCTATATCGAAATGTTCATTCGGTGGAAGTTGTACGGAGAAAACGCCTTCGCCTCCTACTTCCAGGAAGGCTGGAAACTTCAGCCGCCAGGTAATGACGAGCCGGTGGAAGTCTCCATTCAAAACAACAGCAGCGGGAACCGTACCCTCTATCACTTTGACGAGGCCTCTCCCCTCAGCAGAATGTCCCGCGGCGTCACGCCATCCAAAGACTTGTTCTATGCTCAGGGTCCAGCCTTTGAATTAGACGCCCATTGTCCCCACGATACGGGCGCAGCGCTGGTTGGCTGGAAAAGCGACGGCCAACTACAGTTTGCCATTCCCCAGGCCATGAGCAATTTTAAACCCTATACCCATCTCACCTTTCGAGTTGCTCAAATTTACAACGACAAATGGAATCAGCCGCCCACAAACAAAGACTTCCATATTGCCGTTCACACCTCTGCAGGATCAAGCCGAATCCGCGTAGGCGATTTTGGACAGATCCCATACCCCTTCATGGTTCATGGATTGTCTCAGGAAAACTGGGACCAGACCGTCTCAGACATGCAAACCATAAACATCCCACTTGCAGCATTTTGGGATGTGGACTTGAGCCGAGTCACCAGCATCGAATTTCAGTTCAGCGCCAGTGAGGGTTCAGGTTCAGGGCTGATTCTCTTGGACGACCTTGCCTTAAGCCGCCAATAGACATAACCAGTTTGGGTCGTCATTGGGCAATGGGAAAGGTATTCTTTACACATTAACTGCTCAGACAGAAGCAGCCCGAAATAAGGGAAACCTATAGTGGGTTAATAGGAAAACCAATACAATCCCCTGCATTAGAAGGGTGATAAAGAACACAGCAGGGTAGAATATTTCATGATTTAACCCATAGTTATGTTAAACTAAAACCCTGATTCGGTCGATTTTTGGATAAGAGATTGATTGAGATGTCTGTTTTACAATGGCCTAAATTACAATACAGGATAGATCGCGAATTTCCCGGGCGCGACTTTCCTCTCTCTAATCAATCCCATTCAACAAGGCCTGCCATAGGTTGCAGGCAGGAAGTTCCTGCCGTTTTATTCCATGGATGATCATTCAAAATTGAGGTTGTACATATGAACCGAAATGTCAGTGGCTATGAATCCCATCACGTTATTTTTGATTTTATATTGAACAAAAAAACAGGCACGCTGCATTTTCAGCCCCATGGCAGGAAACTCTATTTTGATAGCGGCAACCTCATCTTCGCCAACTCTGAACATCCCAAAGAGCATTTTTCTGAAATTCTGGTTGAAATGGATGTGCTGGACGCAGCCACCCTCTTTAATATTCGCCAATCCCTGGGCGAGGCAAAGAGCCTGGGCAAGTATTTAAAAGAACAAGCCATCGCCACGCCCAAACAGCTCGCTCAGTCATTAAAACACCAGATCACCAAGATCGTGGAAGCGGTCATTTCAGACCCTCAAACCACATGCAGCCTGCAGGAAGATTCCGTGCCCAACAAGCTGCCTAAATTGAAGATACAATCTCTGGCCCTGGTGCTGCAGGCCATTTCCCATATTGAGAACCAAGAAAATATGCTGGCCCAAATGCCTCTGGACCAGGCGATCATCCCTACCCAGCTCTTTGAGGGCAGGCGCGCGGAACTGGGTTTCCCAGACGCATACGAAGATTTCTTCGACTACATCACCAGGAACAAGGCCACATCTGCTCAGTTGGGCAAGGAATTCCGTTGGGGCCATCGCCTCACCGACAGCACCATCTATAGCCTGTATATCCTGGGAATGATTGAGTTCCAAGAGACTGAAGAGGAGATGGAAGCCTCTCTTCATCCCATTACCATTGAAGACGAGCCCTTTCACGAGTCTGCTGAGGAGGACGATCTTCTGGCCGACGTGTTGCCTGAAGATCAAGCGGCGCCTATCGAGCCGCCCCTAGCCCCAATCGAGGACCAGGGTCCGTCCTTGCTGGACGATTCTGGAGAAGGCCAAAGTCCCGAATTTGAGGGTGCGACAACGGCGCCTCATGAAATCGAAATTGGAGCCGACACCAATCCCACCTTGGATACAGATTTCGCTGCCATGAACCTGGCCGCAGGCATGGCTTCGGGGGATGAACAGGCCCTGGATGAAACCATCTCAGAGCCCATCCAACCCTCTCTGTTCGACGAACCCAGTCCATTGGAAGAAGATGCTCTGGACGAAACCCTGGTGGACAATGAGCCATTAGATGATCCGGAACCAATGCTGCTTGAAGAAGATAACCCCGCCGACTTCAGCGACCTGGGCGACGAACCCGTGCAGTCGTTCGCCCTGGACTCTGAAGAAGGTTCTCTAGACCATGAAATGATCCCCGACGATGGGTTGGCGGATGGCGGTTCCGCCTGGGAATCCGATCCGCCAGTTGAGTTTGGCGGCTTTTCCGACGATGCGTCGGACCTGGAAGATGACGCCTTCTCCGACAATCAGGAAAAAGCCTCGCCATTCGATGAGAATTACGGGTCAGAGACCACAGGATTCGGTGATCTCGAAACTCAGGAAGAGGGATCAACCGGCTTTGATGACCTTGAAAAGCTGGACGATCTGCCGGAAGAGGAAGACGGGCTGTTAGAAGATGAGGAGCCCGATTTTGATGTGCGAGATCTGGACGACGAAAACAGTCTGGTTGAAGAGGACGAGCCCGCTTTCGACGATGTTTCCCTGGACGACGCCTTTGAAAAGAGCCTGGCCGAGGCCAGCGGCATATCCGCCGAAGATTTCCAAGACCTGAAAACAGACCTGGATCCAGGCCAGACATTCGCCGAAATAACCCTGGACAGCGCTTCCGCTGATGGCTTTTCAAAGGGCGGCCAACCAATAGCCGAGTATACGGATTCCGACACCATCCCAGGCCAGAACATTACGGCAGAGGATCTGAAATTCCCACAAGACACGGAGGAAGATTCGCGCCAGACCGTTCCCGATGGGGTTGTTATGCCCGATCAACCCGAAGAAGACCATTATGAGCCGACCAAGAAAAAGAGTAAAGCAGGCGCCTATGCATTGATTGGCCTGCTCCTAGCGGTGGCCATTGGCGCAGCCTACTACTTTATGTTCATGAAGGTAGACGACCCCTACGCTTCATTTACTCCCGCCGCAACCAATACCAGCCAGCCCACAGATCCAACGGCTGGAACACCCATCGACACGCCTCCCATGGACGAAGATTCAGAAGCAGAGCCACCGCCCGCATTCCCTGAAACCGAGAACGAGCAACCCGACGCCATTGCAGAGGTAGACCAGGCCGAAGCGGACCTGCCCCAATCGCAACCTCCTGCTCAACCTGAGCCAGAACCTCAGGAAAGCGAGCCTGCTGCATCTGTCAACCCAGAGCCCGTGGAACAAGCGCGGCCTGCCCAATCCCGGCCTCAGCAGCCCGCGCCTGCAGGAGAGTCTCTAACCGTGGAAGACCTGAACCTCATGACCCAAAACACCCTGAGCGCCTACCAGCAGCAAGACAAAAATTTTTCACTGGTTATCGTGGTCGCGTGCAGCCCTTCTACCGTTAACAACCTGCTCTCTTCCTCTGCTGGAGAAGACATCTTGGTCTTCCCACGCTATTTGGATAATCGCACCTGTTACATGGTCAGTTGGGGTCTGTTCTCCACCTTGCAAGAAGCCAACGACAATAAATCCCAGTTGCCTGAAGCCTTTAGACTATCCGACGACCCCACCTGGGTGGTGAACCTGAAAAAGTACCGCTAGGCCGCAACACGCCCCTTCCATTCCGAATTTCAGACAAAATCCCTGTACCTCGCCCATCACATGGGCCATAATAGGGGAGTTTGGATCTAAATGAATGAATGGTGGAGGGGACATGAACGACCTGTTCAATCTCACAGGGAAAACGGCAATCATCACCGGTTCCTCTAAAGGCATCGGCCAGGCCACGGCCCGCAGAATGGCCCAGGCAGGGGCTCGCGTGGTCATTTCCAGCCGCAAACAAGAGGCATGCGATAAGGTAGCCGATGAGATACGCGAGGAAGGCGGCGAAGCTATCGCCATCGCCTGCAACATATCCCACAAAGAAGAACTGGAGCACTTAACCGCCAAAACCCGTGAGGCCTTTGGCGCCATCGACATCCTGGTCTGCAATGCCGCCGTCAATCCTCATTTCGGGTCG
The DNA here is from genome assembly GCA_050294955.1 of Holophagae bacterium. Taxonomy (GTDB): domain Bacteria; phylum Acidobacteriota; class Holophagae; order Acanthopleuribacterales; family Acanthopleuribacteraceae; genus JBNKOV01. Next base: position 4,595 of record JBNKOV010000159.1, on the reverse strand, counting down.
TCGCTGGAAATCCCAGACAGCGCCTTCGATAAAATCATGCAATGCAACATCCGCTCCAATCACTGGTTATGCCAGATGGTCATCCCCGAGATGGCCGAACGAAAAGACGGAAGCATTATCATTGTCTCGTCGGTTACCGGCATGGTGGGCGCTCTTGGTCTGGGCGCATATGCCGTCTCAAAAGCCGCTGACATGCAACTCGCCCGCAATCTCGCCGTGGAGTGGGGGCCTGACAATATCAGGGTGAACTGCATCGCGCCCGGCCTTATTCGAACCGATTTTGCCCGAGCCCTTTGGGAGAATCCCAAAATATATGAACAGACCGTCGCAAAATACCCCTTGCGTCGCATTGGGGAGCCAGACGAAATCGCTGGGGCCGTTGTGTTCCTGGCCTCTCCGGCTGGCAGTTTCATGACCGGACAGACCATGGTCATTGATGGCGGCGGTCTGGTAACCTTCAATTAATGGATTAAGGGATGGATCTATGTTTCTCGGTATTTCAGACAGAGCAGGGTCTCTTTTAGAGCAGATTAAGTATTTCATGGAAAGTGAGATAGATCCTCGCGAACCAACCTATTGGAAAGAGGTCGCCAAAGGAGATCGCTGGCAGTTTACGCCCGTCATGACGGAAATCATGGAAGGCTTGAAGGCGCGCGCTCGTGAATTGGGTCTTTGGAACCTGTTCTTGCCCGATGAAAAATGGGGCGCAGGTCTCTCCAACGTTGAGTATGCGCATCTCGCCGAAGCCATGGGTCGATCCGTGCTGGCCCCTGAAATTTTCAATTGTTCCGCACCCGACACCGGCAACATGGAGGTGTTGACGCGCTATGGATCGCCAGACCAACAGACACAGTGGTTGGAGCCTCTGCTTGAAGGCAAAATCCGATCAGCCTTCGCCATGACGGAACCCCAGGTCGCCTCGTCGGACGCCTCCAATATCCAAACCAGAGCTGAGCGAGTAGGCGATGAATGGGTGATTAACGGCGAGAAGACCTATATCTCAGGGGCAGGCGATCCCCGCTGTAAAATCATGATCGTGATGGCTGTCACCAACCCGGAAGCCCAAAAATACCAGCGGCAATCCCAAATTCTGGTTCCCATGGACACCCCTGGCGTGGAGAAGGTGAGGCCCATGTGCGTATTTGGAGCGGACGACGCGCCTCATGGTCATTGGCATCTGCGCTTCACAGACGTAAGGGTTCCTGCTGAAAACGTCATTCTGGGGCCAGGCCGGGGCTTTGAAATTGCTCAGGGTCGCCTGGGTCCGGGCCGGATTCACCACTGCATGCGCTCCATTGGCGCAGCGGAAATGGCGCTGAAACTCATGTGTCAGCGTGGCGCGGACCGCATTGCCTTCGGCAAACCGCTCGCCGATCTTTCCGGCAATGTCGATGTCATCGCCAACTCAAGAATAGAAATAGAAATGGCCCGACTCCTCACTTTGAAAGCGGCCTGGCTGATGGACACTGTGGGGAATAAAGCGGCGCGCAGTGAGATCTCACAAATCAAGGTGGTGGCCCCTAATGTGGCCCTAAACGTGTTGGACAGAGCGATTCAAATGCATGGCGGCGCAGGGGTTTCGCAAGATTTTCCACTGGCCGCCATGTGGGCCGCCCAACGAACCCTTCGCCTGGCCGACGGCCCCGACGAGGTGCATCGCAGGGTTATTGGCCGCATGGAAATGAAGAAGTACGCCTGAGGTTTTGAGCATGAAGGTAGAAAACAAAGTTGTTGTGGTTACAGGCGGCGCCAGTGGTATCGGCGAGGCGCTATGCGACGCGTTTTCACGATCTGGCGCACGAATGATTGTGGTGGCCGATCTGGACGGCGAAAAAGCCGCTGCAGTAGCCAAAACCGTTGGCGGCGTGGCTTTTCAGGTCGATGTAACCAAAGAGGACCAGGTCGCTGAAATGGCGGCTCAGGTGGTGGAGACCCATGGCGCCATCGATCTATACTGCTCCAACGCAGGCATTTTCCACATGGACAGCGATCCCCTCCACACCACTTCAAATGAGCTTTGGCAACTCAGTTGGGAAGTGAATGTCATGGCCCATGTCTATGCTTCACGTGCCGTCATTCCCGGCATGCTGAAGCAGGGATCGGGTTATTTTCTAATAACTGCTTCAGCAGCAGGGCTGTTGAATCAAATCGGGTCCGCCTCATACGGGACAACGAAACACGCCGCCGTGGGCTTTGCAGAAACCCTGTCTATCAAATACGCAGACAAGGGCATTGGCGTATCGGCTCTATGTCCACAGGCCGTGCGAACGCCCATGGTGGAGCGCCTGGGCGGTCCCGGCGTCGCAGGGTTGGACGGCACCCTTGAACCCCAACAGTTGGCGCAAGCCGTATTGGAAGGGTTGGAGGCCGAACGGTTCCTTATCCTTCCCCACCCCGATGTGCTAACCTATATTCAACATAAAGCTGCCGATTACGACCGTTGGTTAAGAGCGATGCGCCGGCTGCGCGATCAATTCTCAACGAATTCACAGGATGGTATTTAATGAATCACGAGCCCGAGATTACGGATGTAAGAAAAGCCCATCGATTCGATGAAGCGGCCTTGGCCCGGTATTTAGGGGAGCGATTGGGCGGGGATTTCTCGGCAATGGCGGTCCGACAGTTTGATGGTGGCCAGTCGAACCCAACGTTTCTGATCTCGGCTGACGACAGGGAGTGGGTGTTGCGAAAGAAGCCGCCCGGTAAATTATTGAAATCGGCTCATATGGTGGAGCGAGAGTACAAGGTGATCACGGCTTTAAAGGACAGTGGGGTTCCGGTCCCTGGCAGTTACTTTTTATGTGAGGACTCTCAAATCATCGGCACGCCTTTCTTCATCATGGACCGCGTTCACGGCAGAGTGGTTGCCGATCCCAGGCTTCCTGGCTTTGCGCCTCAGGAGAGGCGTGCGTTATATACTCACTTTATTGAGGTTCTGGCCAAATTACATGGTTTGGATTATGAGAAATTGGGACTGGCGGAATTCGGGAAACCCGGCAATTATTACCAACGACAAATCGCCATCTGGTCTCGTCAATACCAGGCGTCCATTACAGAGGATATCCCCGAAATGAACCATCTCATGGAGTGGTTGCCTGCTCATATTCCGCCTTCCGATGCTGTGACCGTCGTTCATGGCGACTTCCGCATGGGCAATGTCATCATTCACCCCACCGAACCCAAAGTCGTGGCTCTCTTGGACTGGGAACTATCGACATTGGGCCATCCTCTCGCAGACCTCGCCTATGCAGGCATGGCCTATCACCATCAGCCAGGGATGGGCGATGACCCCTTCCCACCGGTGCAAAGCGGCATCCCGTCTGAACAGGAATTCATAGAAATGTACTGCCAAAAATCTGGAAGAGACCCCGGCAAACACTGGCATTTCTACGTGGCCTTCCAACTCTTCAGACTTGCCGCCATCATACAAGGCGTCGTGAAAAGAGGTTTAGACGGCAACGCCAGTTCAGCTCATTGGACAAACCTGGCCCAGGAATGTAAAAAATGCGCCCGCGCCGCCACCAAATTAATAGGCGATTAAGGCACATGGAATCCTGGTCCGGGCCTGATGGACCCTTCTCAAGATCTTACCCAAATATATTCCAAATGGATTCGACCATAGAAGCCAGGTTGGAGCCGTTGGATATAAGCCCGTCCATTTTGTGCTGCCTTTGCTCGGGCTTCATATCCTTCAATTCCCTCACGATGCTCAAAACCTCAGCCAAACCGCCCTGACCAAGAGCGCCGTCCATCAAGGTTTCAACCTCTATATGCTCCACGGCTCGCCCGCAAAGGGCATGGGGGATTTTCTTGCCCACCAGTTTCACCAGAAGTTGGAATTCATGATAATAGGGATCAGTATGGGCAGTACAGACCTGACAACAACACCCAATTTCTTCAATAATTCTGTTGCGCTGGAAGCCCCGATTAATCTGGGAAAGCGTATCCCGGATATTGGTAAGAAATTTATGCTTCAGTGGCCCCGTAACCTCGACACGCATCATGCGGTCTTCATAGTCCGCAGAGATCACGGCCCTGGCCCCGTGTTCGCTCCTCAAAACGACGCCGGTTCGCCATTGGAGACAATTGTCTATCTCCTTATGCCTGCGCACGGTGAAACGGGGCATAACCGGACGCGGCAAATACTCAGGCGCCGTGACTTTGGCGGGCCGGAAATAGGGCTCTGGCATTTAAGGTTTGCCGCCATTTTAAGGTCACAATCCCATTTCCTATGTGGAACTCGCCCCGTTGGAGGTGGGCAGGATGCTCTGGATGAAAAGGACCGCATCGTCAAAGCTGGTGAAATGATTCGCCTCGCCTATTAACTCGATGATTCCGGCCTTCATTAACTTTCCGGCCACCCGGCTATTGGCTCCGGAAATCATGACATTCACGCCCCGTTTCTGAAGATCTCCTATCACTTCCTCAAGGGTTTGCAGCCCCGTGATGTCGATGAAGGGCACCCATTTTAGACGGATGATCAGGTGTTGCGGGTCTGTATGGGTTCCGGCAAGCGCCCTTTCAAAGTTCTCCACAGCTCCAAAAAAGAAGGGGCCTTCTACCGTGAAGACAAGCACTTCCGATGGCAGGTTGAT
>JBNKOV010000158.1:0-9435 GCA_050294955.1 Holophagae bacterium | reverse complement strand
CACCTTGTTGCTGGTTTTTCTGCTGGATATCTGTACATGGCTTGCATTTAAAGACGTTTCCGGCACGCCATCATTTAATGGTCAAGACAAGGTTCTCCACGCACTGGCTTTTCTTGTGTTGTCTGTCATTGGACATATCAGTCTGCGTTTCGATCTATTTCCCAATTCCGGGCGGTCGAATTTTTGGATTTTCCCTATCAATTGGACGGTTTGTATGGGCTATGGCGTTTTTATTGAATTCGTCCAAATGCATCTAAGTCACAGAAGCGCCTCTATCGGAGACCTTATTGCCGATGGGGTGGGCGTCTTGTTGGGAACTTTCACGGTACTATTCCTCAAACTCTACCCCAGGAGTTCAAAGACCAGATGAAAAAGGCCGGGAAAGCACCAAAGCAATCGCCCATGATGTTGCAGTATCACGCCATCAAGAAGGAATACCCCAGAGAAATTCTGTTTTTTAGAATGGGCGATTTTTACGAAATGATGTTCGACGACGCCGTAAAGGCCTCAGAGATCATGGGGATCACTCTCACCAAACGGGGACGCGGCACTGCGGCGGAAGCCCCCATGTGCGGCGTGCCGCACCATGCCGTGGACGGCTATATCGCCAAATTAATCCGAGCGGGACAACGGGTTGCCATTTGCGATCAGGTGGAAGACCCCAAGGCCAGCAAGGGCATTGTGAAACGAGAAGTTACCCGGGTTATTACTCCTGGGACCGTGTTGGACGAGAATTGTCTGGATAGTAAGGATTTTCAGTATCTCGCAACCCTGTTCGAGGATGGGGATTGCCTGGGGCTGGCGCTTCTGGAATTTTCTACAGGCAAGTTTGAGGTAACCGAATTCAGCGGTCAGGAACGGTATCAAGAAGTTGCCGACCTGCTCTCCGCAAGAGATCCTGCTGAGATCATTTTGGATGAGGAAACCGATTTGGACTGGATGGATGCGGGTTTCCTCAGCAGCCGCTGCCTCACCCGTATTGAAGGCTGGTATTTTGGCTCAGACCACGCCAGACAACAACTCCTGGACCATTTTGAGACACTGACCCTGGACGGTTTTGGGCTGACTGACATGCCACGAGCCATCAGAGCTGCCGGCGCTTCATTGAGCTATATCTATCAAACTCAAAAAAACAAGGCGGCTCATCTTCAGAGCTTAAAGGTGTTGTCGCGCCATGATTATATGGTGTTGGATGGCGCCACCCAGCGGAATCTTGAATTAACACGATCCATTTTTGACGGAAACCGCAAAGAGAGTTTGCTGGGACAAATTGATTATTGTAAGACGGTTATGGGCTCTCGTCTGCTGAAGGAATGGATCCTTCAACCTCTGGTTGACGTGGCGCAAATTACCGAGCGCCAGACCTTTGTCACCTCCTACCTGGATGCGACCATCCCCAGATCCGAGATGCGGCGCGTGCTTGCCGAGATTCCCGATCTGGATCGCCAGATCAGTAAACTGGCCATGGGCAACATCAATCCGCGAGATCTGCTGGGCGTGGCGTCTGCTCTTGGCCGCATGCCTGAGATTGTAGAACTTCTGGACGAAATTGTTCCAGATCGTTACGGGCTGGATGAGTCGGTTTTCGCCCATCTCTGGGAATTGCACGAAAAAATCATCCATGGCCTGGTGGACGAACCGCCCACCCATACTCGGGCCGGCGGCTACATTCGAGAATCGGTTAGCGAAGAGTTGGACGAGCTTCGGGCCTTGAGAAAGGATGGCCGATCCACCCTGGCTAAAATTGAGGCTAGAGAGCGAGAACGCACCCATATCCCCAAGCTAAAAGTTCAATACAACAAAGTCTTTGGCTATTATATAGAAGTGAGCAAGGTTCACGCGGACAAGGTGCCTGAGGAGTACATCCGCAAGCAGACCCTCGTGAACAGCGAGCGCTATATTACCGAAGAGTTGAAGGAATATGAGGCCAAGATACTGGGAGCGGAAGAGCGGATTCTGGTTTTGGAGGTCGAACTCTACGATACCTTATTGGCCTATTGCAAGAGTCGTATTCCAGATTTGAGAATCTGGTCGCGGACCCTGGCCGGAATTGACGTGCATTCCGCTCTCGCGGAATTGGCCAAACACCGCAACTACTGCTTGCCTAGAGTCCACTCTGGGCCGGAAATGGAGATTGTAGAGGGACGTCATCCCGTGGTGGAGTCTCTTTCCACAGAACCCTTCATTCCCAATGATGTCTTCCTGGACGGCGGCTCTGACCGAGTCTTGATCATCACCGGCCCCAACATGGGCGGTAAGAGCACCTACTTGCGTCAAACCGCCATTATCTGCCTTATGGCGCAGATGGGCAGCTATGTGCCTGCCAGCAAAGCGGAAATCGGCATTGTGGACCGGGTATTTACCCGGGTGGGCGCTTCAGATCACCTGGCGCGAGGCCAATCCACGTTCATGGTGGAAATGACAGAGACCGCCAATATTCTGAATCATGCAACCTCTCGCAGCCTGATAATTCTCGATGAGATTGGACGAGGCACCAGCACCTTTGACGGCTTGTCCATCGCCTGGGCCTGCGCAGAGCACATTCACGACGCCATTGGCGCCAAAACACTGTTTGCAACCCATTACCACGAGATGACGGAGCTAGAAAAACTCAGCGAAGGCGTCACCAACCCTCACATCACCGTTCGGGAATGGAAGAATAAAATCGTTTTCTTGAGACGAATAGAGAAAGGCGCAGCGGACCAGAGTTATGGCATCCATGTGGCCCAGCTAGCGGGTTTGCCAGGGGAGTTGATCAATCGATCTAGAGAAATCCTGGCGAATTTGGAGAAAAATGAGCTGGACACCATGGGCAAACCGCGACTGGCGAGAGGCGGGAGCGCGCCGAAACCGAAAAAAAACAAGAGTCCGGTGCAGTTGGACCTGTTTGCGCCGGAACCGTCGCCGATCATCGATGAACTCCAAGTTCTCGATGTGGACAGCGCTACCCCGAGGCAAGCCCTTGAGATTCTTTATCGGTGGAAGGAAATGCTTTGAATGCCACATCTTAAAGGCGTTGTCTCCCAAAGGATTTCGCCATGCCACCGATTTTTTTTGTAATTTACACAAAAAAACTGTTTCACTTCCGGCCATTTTCGGATACTATTACAACCGCTTTGAGTGGCGATGTAGCTCAGGTGGTTAGAGCACACGGCTCATAACCGTGGTGTCCGGGGTTCGATTCCCTGCATCGCCACCATCTTTCTTATTACAAAGTCCGAACGAGTTTTTAAAGACTCTTTCGGACTTTTGTAGTTTTGGGATCAAGATCTTCACGGTTTTTACCCACTGATAGGAATCACCGCTGACGGTAAGGGTTAACAGCCAGATTCCCATTGATTTTTTTAGCAAAACATGAGATCTTAAACCCGCATTAATGGTGAGTACAATCACCGGTTGATCCACAAATTGTCAACAAAAGTCATGACGAACCGAAAGTACTCTGTCCGGGTATGGGAAATACGATCCGGGTGGATGTGTGTAGCGGGAACATAGACAACATCTTCGATTAAAGAGAGCCCCCACGTTCTACCGGAATAGTTCCGGATTGAAGAGCCATCTTTCCGTAAATGCCAATGATTGATTGTTTTGGATCAATTCAGTTTTTTGAGGAGCATTTCCATGTTTGACGAAACAAAAGTCACCAGTTTGAATATTCCCAATTGGGAAGCGGTTTTCCGGGCTGAAATTTGCCCCGGCGTTATTTCTATTATTGCTGTTCACGACAATACCCGAGGCGTTGCCCTGGGCGGTTGCCGCATGTCCCATTACGACAATGAAGCCGAGGCCTTGACCGATGTCTTGCGTTTGAGTCGTGGAATGACCTTTAAAAACGCCATAGCAGACCTCCCCCTGGGCGGCGGAAAGTCGGTTATTATTTGCGATCCAACCGTCAAAGGCGAGGAAAGAGAGAAGATCCTGGAAGAGTTCGGCAAGTTCGTAGCCTGGGTGAATCGTGAGAAAGACTGCTATTGCACCGCTGAGGACATGAACACCACGGTTGCAGACATGACTTCGGTAAAAAAATACGCCAGCAATATTTTTGGAATCAGCGTCGATCCTTCTCCTTACACCGCTTGGGGCGTTTTTTGCGCGATGGAATATGCTGTTGATTATTTCGCCATGGACCATTTCGAAGGAAACCGCACTTTAGAGGGCAAGCGCGTCCTCATTCAAGGTCTGGGCAAGGTTGGCAAAAAGCTCCTGGAATATCTCACAAACGCAGGCGCTCAGGTTCTGGTGAGCGACATCAATGAGGCCGCATTGAAAGCGGCGCAAGAAACCTACCCCGGGACCATTATTGTTCCAGCGAATAAGATCATGGACGAACAAGTTGATGTTTTTGCTCCTTGCGCTCGCGGTGAAGTGGTGACCCGCAAGAATATTGGCAATGTGAATTTCAAAATCCTCTGCGGCGCGGCAAACAACCAGCTCCAAAACACGCGTATCGGCCACGAGCTTCAGAGAAAGGGCGTTATCTATTGCCCAGACTACATCACCAATATGGGCGGCGTCTGCTCCATTCAGTACATGGAAATCGACCATATCTCGGATGAGGCTGCTCTGGTCAAGATTCAGGCCACGGTCCGAAAGATGTTGGGTCTAACCTTCCAGGCCGCATTCAAGAACAACATCTCCTTTAATGAAGCGGTTGATCACGTTGTGAAGAAAATCGTTTGGGGCAAAAGCGAATCCAATTTGGACTTCAACAACGAGGAATTGTTTCCGCTTACTTCCCATAGCGAACCTCAGGCGGTTGTTGATTAATCCGCTCTATTTACGGAATCCAAGCGAAAAGTCAGGCTTTGCCTGGCTTTTTGCATTTTCAGGCCGCCTTTAGGCGGCAGGTTCAATCCAGCACATTATCAAAAATAAACCGGCCTTCCCGAATCAGGTCCGCGTCTTCCACGGAGAGTCCATACCGCAGCAACGCCACGCCGTGGAACAATCCCCTTAAATGCGCCATCTCCCATTCCTGGCTTTGGGGAATGCGGCCATAGGCGTCTAAAAAGGCCTGGTGGCTTTGCCTGGGAAGAAAATTCCAGGCTATTGCAAGATCCACCGCAGCGTCGCCCAAGTGGAGATCTCCCCAGTCGATGACGCCAGAGAGCTGGTTGCTGTCATTCAGCAGGAGGTGTCGGACATAAAGATCACCGTGGACAAGGGTTTCTGGGTTTGATGTAAACGCGCGCGCTCTGGCGACAAAACGCCTTGCAGCTTTCAAACAAGATGGGTTTAAATGTGGCTCCAGTTCGTCCAATCCCTGTTCTAGTTTCTGACGAAGAATGGCAAGGTCTGTCCTATGATAGCGATCGGATGATGGAGACCAATCCAATGCCCTGGAGCTTAACCCGTGAAGCTGTTGGAGAAAGCGGCCCAATGGTTGCGCCAGCGCTGATCGTTCATCTCGCTGGAGATTCTTGGAACAAGCAGGGCGGCCAGGCAGCATGCGGTATCCCGCAAAAGGGTAGGGGAATTGCGTAGATGGCGTGCCGATGAAAATGGGATTTGGGATGGGCATGGGTAATGCCCGCGCCAGTTTGGGCAGTAGACGGATCTCATCTTCCAATAGGGGAATGGCCTGCTTTCGCCGGGGAAATCGAAAGATGATTTGGTCATCGACCAGAAAAGCCGTATTATCCCAACCCTGCCCAAATGGCTTGAGAGAACCCTGTTCCAATTGTGGGAACTGGTCCGAGATAAGACTCTGAGCTAAATGGATATCCACTTCAATTTCGGCATTCCAGGGAGCAGTCACGCTGGCCTCCAATATGAAACAATATACGGTAATTTGAGGATGGGGTCTGTTTTTTTATAAAATGTCGTTTGGCGACACAGTATCGAAAGTGATGGGGGAAACGTCGATGCGGCTTTGTGGTTTCCGTTATGAAGGATTCCACGCAAGTTGACATAGCGGGTGGGGCGCTCCGCCAGGAGCTGGACCCATGGAGTTTAAGGGTGGTCCAGCGGGAATCGAACCCGCTTAAAACCAGTATGTAAGCTATGTCGGTAAGGGCGCGGCAAACAAACTTCATATGGAGAACTGTGCAACTGCATTTTCTCCGCGTTATGTCGCATAAAAGCCATCTCGCTGACGGAGATGGGCTTTGTTTTTACCGAGCCCCAGTTTCCTCTAAAGGAAAACATCTCCGTCAATGAGACGACTGCCATGTTCAGTGGCTACGTTTGGCTGTATGACCACTTGCTTGTATCGTTCAAAAATTAGGGTGTCTGAAAACATATAGAACCTCCCGTTCCATTGACGTTGATAAATATAGCCTGCAAATGTTTGCGGAGTCAAGCGCTTTTTTGAAATTAATTCGTTTTTAATGAGGTACTTACGAGATATATGCGGGCACAATTCGACCGTTCCCAATGTTCGTGCATTCGGCTGGATAATCAATGGTTTTTTGTAGATGTTCACGAAATGCTCCACCACTTCCAAAATTCGGGGAATGGTGGTCTACTCGCTTTATTTGAAGCGGGTTATACTGGGTTATAGTCAATAGGGCCTCCGAATAATGAAAAAGGCCCATCCTGCCTGCGCGGGATGGGCCTTTTCAGGTAATTGTATTCTGAAAAAATTTAATAATGGCTTCCAGGCGCAGGATATGCTGATGTGTTCAGCAGTTGTTCTTCACTTATATGTCTATTGAACATGTAAACCTCCTAACGCCATTCCAATCCAGCAGAGCATAGAAAATCAACCCGTGGTTTGTCAAGGGGAAAAGCGTGTTTGAGGCTGGTTTTATAAAAAGGCCAGACCCGGCAATGACGCCGGGTCTCCCCGCCTTCTCAAAGGTTTTGCCATCACCGAGCCAAAGGCTTGGGATTAAGCGGTCTGCCATTTCCGTGCAGGTCTGGCAAAAAAAAGGACTCACTGTCAATCCCCAACCACAAGGATCGGAAACCCGTGAGAAGGACAGGATACATAGAGCAATTGCCATGCTCAAAATGCCTTAGACGCTATATCGCTTAAAATAAACGGCTTTTCAAATATGTGTGATTGAGGAATGACAATTATTGTCAGCTAAAATTGTTGATAATTGTCACTTAATGTCAAATGGCCTACCGTTTTAAGTTGATGCTTTCTTGGATGATCTGATCCGTAGTGGTAATGGCCTTGCTGTTTCCCTGGTATCCTCTTTGATGTACGATCAAACTGGTTAATTCTTCTGCAATGTCCACATTGGAGGTTTCAAGGGAACCCGACAGCATGATGGTTCCTCTGTTTGGGTCGATGTTCACGGCGCCCGATGCTCCGGTTTCCTGAAAATACCCGGATTGTACTTGCTTTAAACCCTGATTGTTTTGGAAAAATCCAATGCCAATCCTTGCAAGTTCGGCGGTCTCACCGTTGTCAAACAAACCTAAAATCACGCCGTCTCTGCCAATATTGATGTTTTCCAGGTTGCCAACGCCTCGACCATCTTGAAAAGCGGTAGAAGAAGTTGACCTCGCGCTGTAGTTAGTAAAAAGACCTGTACTATCGTCACTTACCAGATCCCAGTTTAATGCAATGTCGGGGGCGCCATTGGACAATCCCGATATTGTGAAGGGGACGTCTGCCGCCGCAGCGCCGTCTACCTGAGAAAGCAGGCCGTTCTCATCGAAGGTGAGAGTTCCGGCGGCGACATTGGGAATGGCTCCTTTGTCCAGGTCGAACTGATAACTCCAGTCGCTGGGATTATCGCCTTTTACCATGGTGAGTTTTAGCTGGTGCTCTTCTCCCGTTTCATCGTAAATGGTAATTTCGGTGTTCACCACTTCACCTGGCTCCGCGTTGGCGTCCAGGTTCGATACAAATCGCACAAGGCTGGTCGCTCTACCGGGAAGCGCTGTGTCGAAATCAATTTCGATGTTGTTCAATCCGCCGGTGGTGACAATATTCCCATTATTGTCCACGTCTGTGTAACCCTGAACGATGGCGCCGGATGGGGTTACAAGCGTAGCTGTTGACTCGCCCGTGGGCTGAAAACCAAAGTTGCCAGCTCGTGTATAAAGGGTTTTTCCATTTTGATTAATTTGGAAAAAACCCTCGCCTTCCAACGCCACATGGGAATTAATTCCAGTGCTCTGCAGGGAACCCTGAGCAAAATTGGGGGAAATGCTTTCTACTTTAGCGCCCAGGCCGAACTGCATGGGGTTGCCATTTCCAGAATGTTGGGTAAGGTCTGTCATTAACTGCGAAAACCCAATCTGGCCTTTTTTATAGCCCGTGGTGTTCACATTGGCAAGATTGTTTCCCGCCACATTAAGCGCTTGGGAATTAACCAGAAGACCCGAGTAGGACGTATAAAATGTTCCGAACATGGCAAACCTCATCGCGTTCCAATATCACCTTCTTAGAATTTGCAAATTTCAAGCCACATTATTAGGCATTGTTATATGCCTGGTATGAGAATGGTTAGCCATTCAAGGGGTAAAATGTGGTAAATTGTGCCTGGGTAAAACATGCGAAGAGGAAGGAATTGCCCGGTGTGTATAAAAGGATGATGAACTTAGTCTGCCTGTAAAATGACAAAGCCGGATAAACGTTATCCGGCTTTGTTGAGGGTAGATTTTCTGGCCCATGAAATGGATCCATTTTTTAGGGAGATGCGCAAGTGCTCATGAGATCGAGAAGACTCACTGTGCCGTCGAAGTCCCGGTCATAGGGTTCAATATCTTCGGAGGTATTCCAATACTGCATAATGAAGAGGGTGTCGTTGAAATCGTAAGTCCCGTCTCCGTTATAGTCGGTATCGTAAAGATGCATAATTTTAATGCCAGGGCAGCCCTGCTGAAAACGAATCGCAATGGAATAGTGGCCAGGGCCATCCGGCGTGAATGTGGTCGTCATGGCGCGAGGACTGCCGAATTGGGCTGGGTCTACGCTGGCGCCTTCAATTACATACCAATAGGGATTGCCCTCGCCTGTGCGGGTTGCGCCTAAATTCACCGTGTCGCCAGCACAGAACAGTTTTTCGGGTTCATCCATGGTGAAGGAGCCAACACAATTGGGATCCTCGGTATAAGTAATGTATTGATTGGGCGCGACATTGGTGTAGGTGTCTGTCTGGCCGTTCATCCACTTAATCTGGATTTCATCAACCACGGTGGCGGTTCCCAGACCGAAGTGGGTAGGAAGCATGTGCTGTGAATACGAGCCAACCATATAGCGGTGTTCTCTATGTTGGGTCACGCCTCCAGCGGTGACGCTGATCTTTACATTGTGGGCGCTTCTAGTGGTGCCGGATACTGTGCCTGCGCCGACCAACTCAATGGAGATCCAATTGTTTCCGTTGCCCGGGTTCTCATAAAGCTCTTTGAAATTGAAAATATCCAGGTCGCCATCCAGATCGACATCGTAAGCCCGGATCTCATGGGCTTTCCCAAAGTCATCATCGATCACGATCTTTTCCCAGGATTCGACGTTCCCCAGCTTATTAATAT
>JBNKOV010000157.1:0-9436 GCA_050294955.1 Holophagae bacterium | reverse complement strand
AGCGGTCTCTCCGGGTCTAGTAATTTCAGGAGGGCGTTGAGGATTTCTGACTGTTTATTCTTGGGGTATTCTTTAAGCTGGTTGCAGAGGGTGTGGAACCGGTTGTCGCCGCCCGAGGTGAAGAGTCCTTCAAGAGCCGCAGACCGGATTGGATAGGGGTGAGGCGGGAACAGGTATGGCGTGAGGGCTTCCCCTGTCTCATCTCCCGGGAATTCGCTTAAGGCGCTGATGACGATTTCTGTAAGAGAGGCGGGGATGTTCTGTCCCAAAAGCTGCAGCAATTTCTGGTAGCCGGGTTGTATCTGATGTTCGGCTATCAGACGAATGCAATCTGCTCTAACCGCAATGGATTCGGAGGAGAGCAGGTTCTCGATCATGTCTTCGTTCAGGCCCCATTTGGCGAGAAGGTCCATGGCCTTACAGCGAACGCTTTTTTCTTCGGAGTCCCTGGCCAGGGAAACCACCCGGGCGGGCGCTTCATCGATTTGATAATGACCAAGGGCTTCCAGCACTTTTTCCAGAAACCGGGGGGTCTTGCCGGTTTCCAGGAAAGCCAATAATTTTTCCAAGGCGTCATCACTGCGGTAACCGCCCAGAAAGGCCGCCATGCAATCCTCTCGCGCTGGTTCGTCTTCGTCCAGATAGGCCTCCGCCTTTTGCAATAGTTCGGGCACTTTGCAACGATGACCAATTTCGCCCAGGGACAGGAATAGCTGTTCAAGCAGTTCGCACTGGCCGCTATGCCATGTGTCGAACGATTGGCGCAAGCGGGTTACAGACAATTCGGTAATGGGTTCGCCCTTGAGAACGGAGCTTATAAATCGTTCCACGTCTTCCCAGAAAATATTGGAGTTAATATTGAAGCTGCTGCGGATGAGTTCCAAGACTTCCACAAGGTCGTCGTTGAGCACCTTCTGAACCAGGCCGGTTACGGCGCCCTCTTCCCAATTTCCGATTCGAGCCAGGGCTTCCAGGTAACCCTGAAGCTTTTTTATCTTGCTGTTCTCCTTGCTGGTGAGGAACTTGATCAGGGTTGTGATTTTCTCTTTTTCCACAAGCAGCTTGGGCAGGAGCAGGAAGATGGCGTCAAGTGAGGTTTCGTCCCCCAGTTTGGCAAGAACGGGCAATCCCTTTTCCCGGTAGGCCCTTACATCTTTCTGGATCTCTTCATTGAGAAAGGGCACATAGTCGGGATGGGGTTCCTTGATCATCATTTCAGCGGCGTGTTTCATGCGCTTCTAATTGCGAAGGCTGTCCTAAAATTCCTTAATATAAAACTTTTGGCGGAATCGGCCCTTCAATTTGCCGGAAACCCGCTGGTAGGCGGCCTTCAGTTCGCCGGTAAGACTGGCCTCCAGAGGTAGTAACGCATCAAGGGCTTCACTGTGCTCAAAGTTGCTGTAGATGAAAAGCATGGACTTGGCGAACAGAAGGTTGCGCTCTTTCTGCAGCGTTTCTATGTAGAGGGGGATGAGGTCCTTGCCGCCATCATCAATGAAGATCTCAAATAAACGGAGTCGATTGCGTCCCTCGATCTGGCTCATGAGCCTGGAGAAATTCTCTAGCGCCAGTTCGCGGTTCTCGTTGAACTGGCGCTCGATAAACGTACGCAACAATTTCTCGTTGTCGTGTTTGAAGATTTCAATGATTTTGTCTTTGAATAAGTCCATGACTCACACGAACATAGCTTCGATGTAGGCCATAAAGGCAGGAACGGTCATTCCGTCCACTTCCGTGAACTGAACACCTATCATACACTCTTCATCTTCCTCGTTTTCCTTCCTCTTATGGCGGATGACTCCCTTGACTGGGACCATTTCTTCCCGTTGGGGAAGCTCTATGCGAATATCAAGAGCCTGTTCCACTTCAAACTCATGATGAACCATGCACAAGACTCCTCCCGCGCCAATGTTGTTGACTTCCACGAGATGAAAGTCTTCTTCACTGCCCAATTGGCGGATCCAAATGGCCATGTCGCATTGGAAACGTTCGTGCCTGCGCCTTGCCTGTTCCGGCATAACCCCTCCTGAACTGTTCGCGATTATAGATCGTCACGAAAGCTGATTTACTTGAGGGAAAACAACCACTGCTGAGAATTTCCCTGTACTATTTTCTCAAATAGTGATAGGGCTTGTCCATGGCCTGTTGTGGTAAACTTTTCATGCCAAATTCTGGCGGTGCGCTCAGGGTTCTGATATGGAGGCGTTTTCATGAGTCGTATTGATATTCCCATGGGGTTGATAGAGGCCTTAAAAGCGGCGAGGCGCGTGGTGGTGCTTACTGGGGCTGGCGTGTCCGCTGAAAGCAATATACCCACCTTTCGTGACGCCTTAACCGGCCTTTGGGCAAAATATCGGCCGGAAGAATTGGCCACCCCTGAAGCCTTTAACCGAGATCCCAAGTTGGTGTGGGACTGGTATCAATGGCGAAACTCGCTTGTGTCCAACGCCTCGCCCAATCCGGGACATCGGGCCTTGGTGCAATTGGAGTCCCTGGTTCCCCATCTGACCCTTGTGACCCAAAATGTCGATAGTCTGCATGCAAGGGCAGGCAGCAGCAGGGTCTTGGAACTACACGGGAATATCAGCCGAACCAAGTGTCTGGATGAGAATCGGGTGGTTGATGCTTGGGAGGATACGGGTGATGTTCCTCCAAGATGTCCGAGTTGTGGTGGACTGCTTCGCCCCGACGTGGTTTGGTTCGGGGAATCTCTTCCGCCCGATGTGTTGGCCGAAGCGGCCCAGGCTTCGTCCCAATGCGATGTCTTTTTTTCCGTTGGCACTTCTGCCGTGGTGTTCCCGGCGGCTTCTCTAGTATATGAGGCCATGCGGGCTGGGGCTGTAACCGTTGAGATCAACCCCGCGCCTACGGCTCAGTCCGGTGAGCTTACTTATGCCCTTCAAGGCCCTGCTGGCGAGGTTTTACCTTCGCTGATAAAAGGGATGCAGTCCTGAAGGGCGTCCAAGTTCATATTAGTTAAGCCTCGATTGCTTTTCAAATAACATTCGAGGCTTACAGTGGGTGTCATAGGTTTAATCGGGAGGTATGGTGGGACTGCCTGGGAGCGCGGTGTAAAGATCTGGCGGTATTGAAGGGCTGCCCGGAGGCACAGTGCCCAAAGCGTCAGTTCCGCCCATCACTTTTGCCGCCTCTGCCATGTTGATGATTTCCACGTGTTTGCTGCTGAAAAAGGAACCGAATGTATTGTCTTTACTTATTCTCATTGTCGCATTTCTCCTTGTGGTTTCTGGGGGAACCAGGTCTGCTTCAAGATGTCGAGGGGTATTGAAAGGTCCATCCTCGACGGTTCGCATGTGGGAATGCAGCTATGCCATCAAAAATTATTGGGCAATCATGTATCGCTTGAAACAGGCGATTGATTGAGCAGAATGTGCGGCGCCGTTATTCGCTCTTATTAGGTATTGCGTAGTTGAGTCGCGTTTTGCTCAAAAAAAATAATAAAAAATCATAAATGCTTGGAAAGAAACTGGGTTGTGCTATGCATTCTGGAGCTGTTTTTCATACCAGGCGTTGCATCCGCAATGGCCTGACGCTCCCAGGGGCTCTGTTCTTCTGACAAAGCCGAATGAGGCGTACAATTTTCTGGCTTTGTCCATCCCTTCCATGGTTTCGAGATAGCATCGTTGGTAACCCATTTGCTCGGCCCTTTTTAATAGTTCGGTCAACAGTCTGCGCCCAATGCCCTTATCGCGAAGGGCGGGTAGAAAGTACATGCGTTGCAGTTCGCACGTGGCTTTTGCTCCGTTCAATGGCGCCAGGCCCGCGCCTCCGGCGACTTGTCCGTTTTGGATCACTGAAAGAAACGTGGATCCGGGTTTGTTGTATGCTTGGGAGATCATGTCCAGGTCGGGGCTGTCAAATCCTGTGCCTTGTCGGTTCAGGCCAAATTCAGTCATGACCTGCCTGATGATGTGGGCCAGGCTGGGATTGTCAGCCGGTTTGGCAACCCTGATTTCGATAGGATCGCCTTGTTCTGGGACAGTTGCGCCGCCACGGTGTTTGTTTTCCATGCTGCAAGCCTCCACTGAAGGTTGTACCACAGTATACGTAATTTTGCGGGTCTCCTCTTCGAGTCTTGTGGGAAAAGCATGGATTGTCGTCCCTCGGGTCGGGTTGCATACGGGCATTGAGTTGTAAGCTTGTTGGCGGGTTTGGCGGAAAGGCGTTGCGGCGCAGGGCGTCTATGGCGCTTGGGGTTTCAAGCATGGGCTTCATGAAAAGGAGAATGGCTGACATGAAAGGCAAATTGGGTTATGATTGAGTTCGCCGTTTACGGCGTTAAGAGGTATTTATGAGCGAAGATAAGATTTATATCACGGCAAATCCCACGCCCAACCCCGACGCGCTGAAATTCATTGTTGATCGTCAGTTGGTGGATGGGGATCCCGTTTCCTACAATCAGGAGAGCGAGGCGAAAGGAAGCCCATTAGCAGAGAAGTTGTTTGCATTGGGTGGTGTGCGTCAATTGTTCGCCTTTCAGAATTTTGTAACGGTCACCAAGGACAACGACCGTCCCTGGCAGGAGTTTGCTCGCGAGATAGGCGCTGAAATACGCTCCCATCTCCAGTCGGCTTCCGGTCCCAACTTCAAGGCGCCCGATGATCAGAGCGCAAGTTCAGACGACGAGAAGGTAGTGTTGATCAAGAGCGTGCTGGACGAAATTCGACCCATGGTAGCGCAAGATGGCGGAAACATTGTGTTCGCAGGGTATCACGATGGCGTTGTGCAGCTCTTTATGCAAGGGAGTTGCGCGGGATGTCCAAGTGCAACCCTCACCTTGAAGGCCGGTATCGAGCAGAAATTGAAAGCTGTGCTCCCAGAAGTGCGCGACGTGGTGGCGGTATAAGGGCAACTATCGAATTTGTTGGCAAATCGACCATATTTCCACGTCCAAAAAAGTTGGGCTTGGGTTATAATGTGCGCAGTTGAGTGAAGGAGTTTGTTGGATGTTGTACTTTTTTCTGACAATGATTACCGAAATCGTGACCAGCCTCAGGCTGACCAACCCACTGCAGTTTGCGGCGATCGTGGTTGTTTGCATGCTTTTCGGAAGCCCCAGTACTGTAGGAACCATCCTCGGCGTGGGAACCAAATTGGGAATTCTTTCCCATCTTAGAGAATCCAAGAAAAATTGATCAGGGCTAAAGCCGTCTAATGTGGCGACCATTACCAGACTTAGATGGATTTAATCGTGTTCTGGTTCAGCTTGAACAGGTCTTGTTATCCGTTTTTCGGGGCAGCGTGCCGCCAGGTGATCTGGCGGCATCTGACGTTTATAGGGACTTTTTAGCCCATATTGACGAGAACCCCTACCAGGCTGTTCTCATGGCCCGCATTAAAAGCGGGCATGCCATGACCCCTCGCCATGGCCTGAATGTTCTAATGATGGCTCGCGCCTGGGCTTTGACTTCCCATAAACTGGGCGGCAAGCTGGCCGACTTTTCCATCGCGGCTCTGCTTCATGATTTGGGGCATTGGCGACCGGATCATCTCGTTTATGTCTTTGGTCCGTTTACTCACGAGGAAGCGCTTAAGATGCGGGCTCATGCGGCAGTTGACGACGAGGGCTTAAAGGCGCTGGGCTCCGATGTGATGACTTGGATTGGGCAACACCACGAGCAGCCAGACGGCAAGGGGTACCCCAATGGAATAAGCAATCCCCATGTCCTGTCTCAATTATTGAGGATTGTAGATTGCTTTGACGGCATTACCACGCCGAGACGTTTTCGCGTGACCTGGTCCTACAGGCACGCCATGAAGGTTATGAGCAGATGGGCTGGCTATAAATACAGCGCTGGCCTGTTTCAGAGTTTCAGGCAGTTCATGGGAGACCATCCAGTGGGGAGTTTTGTGCGCATAAAAGACGGAGGCGCAGGGATTACCCTGCCGGGCGCGTTTCCCCAGGTCAATTGCCTGGTTATAACCAATAAGGACGGCGATCCCTTGGAGTCGCCTCAGGTTGAGGTCTTTGAGCTTGACAGTCTCGAAGAAGCCCCACAATGGCAGGAGTTACAAATTCCGGATAATTGGAATACCATTCGGCCTGACTTGTTGGGGCTTCCCAGATTTTACGGAACCGGTGAGTTAGAAGCCTAACGACGCTCTTTTTTCTTCTGCTGTGGGCAGTGGATCTTGTTGATCGACAGTAGGTTCTACACCTTCGTCTTTCAACGCCGCCGCACGGTCCGCATTGATTTGAGTCCATTCCATCTGATCATCAGGAACCTCGTCTTCCGAGTAAATGGCCTCTACAGGGCACTCCGCTACACAAGCGGAGCAATCGATGCACTCATCAGGGTCAATAACGAGCATCTTTTTTTCCTGATCTTCATAGAAACAATCTACTGGGCAAACCAATACGCAATCAGTGAATCTGCAATCTACACAATTTGATACAACTACATGTGTCATTAAGACCTCCGAACATCAACTTAACAGCGGTTCAATCATACAAAAATATTATCCTGCTGGCTAGCCTGTATTTCAATGATTTGGCCATTTAACAGGGATGTCACGTTAATTATGGGCCTGACGGCGTTAAAATAGCAGCCTTCTTAAATAGACTCGGGTTGCCGGTCCACTCTGGCCAATTGAGTTTTAAGGCTGGCGGGCAACATGGTTTTGAGGTCGTGGATCATTTCGTTGTGATTTCGATCAACGCCCAGGTCTGCAAGGCAGGTTACGAAGTCGCTGTGGGGTCTGCCTTTTCGGTAATCGGGCTCTTTGGGCGGTGGTTTCAGCAGGGCGTTCATGGTCTCCAGATCCAGGTTGACGAGGATGGATGCCTGGTACAGTAAGTACTGGCGTCGTCTGAAGATTGAAGAGCCTACAATTTTCCGGCTCTCCACGGCGATGTCAGATATGCCTTTTTGGCTGTAATCCAAATCTTTCCAGGTTCTAAAGACTTCAATAAGGCTTTCGTTGATAGCTTGGAAATAGGCCAGGTTGCGGTAGAGATGAGCGACGCCGCAATGGACGGTGACCACCAGGGTTTCAGGGCCGAGAAGGACCGTGCCGCCGCCGCCTTTTCTCTTGTAAAGGGGAACGCCCCTTTCCTCAAGGCGATCGGCAAAGACTTCTTTCTCGGTTTTACCGCCGGCCCCCATCACCACATGATGGCTTTCAGGCTGTACAACTTCAACTTCAAGCTCGCCGAAATTTAATTCTTTGATCTCTTCCGGGTAGGGTTGGCACTGGATGGTTGATGGGGTCATTTCCCCGAGACCTCCATGCGGGTTCTACAGATCATCAAGGGCTTCTTCCACCGTGGGGTAGGTCTTGATATGATTTTGAAGTCCGGTGAGCCGCAGGAGTTCGTTGATCTTTTCGTTGGTTCTCGCCAGGACCAATTTCCCGCCCACATCGTTGAGGGAGGTGAAACCACCTGCTATTTGACCGATTCCCAGGCTGTCAATATACTTCACCTTGGTCATGTCAAGGATAATTTTCCGGCAACCCTCTTCGACCAAACCTGTTAAAGCATGGTTGAATTGCTGTTCCGACCCGATGGTCAGCATGCCGTCGATCACCATGGTTGTAATGTCATCGATTTTGTTGACATCAATTTTCATGAGTACGGACCACCTATTGTGAAATATTGTTGCTGTTCGGAAAGTTGTGTCAACCATCCGCGCTAGCATGGAACTTTATATGACCCAGAGAGGAAAATCAAGCTGGTATTGAATCGCTGTTGATTGCCACTCTGTTGGGGCTTTGCGATATCTTCTTTTAAACGAGGTTGCTAGATGAGTTTTTGCTCTGCGCAAAATATTGAGGCGGATCGACTTTTCGTCTGTGTCCGCCTTCATGCGTCCTTGTCGTTGACCGGGACCACATCGGGGATTATGCTTCGGAAGCTACAGGGTTTTTGACGGTTATCCATTTGAGGAATGATGATTTTTTCCATGGCCAACCTGCAGGCGCCAGTGGAGCCGGGCAAGGCCATGACCACTGCATGTCCGCACAGACCGGCGTCTGCGCGGCTCTGGATGGTAGCGGTTCCAATGTCTTCATAGCTGAGCATGCGAAACAGCTCGCCAAACCCGGGGATATGCCTGGTGTACAAGGGGGTGATGGCCTCCGGGGTGTTGTCTCTGTTGCTTAATCCCGTTCCGCCAGTTAAGATGATGAATTCACAGTGCTTGCGGTCCAAAAGGTCCTGAACTGTCTGGCGGATGGATGCGGTGTCGTCTGTGATCAGACGGCGATCCGCCACCTGGTGGCCTGCGTTTTCAAGATGTTCTATGATCAAGGCGCCGGAGGTGTCGGTCTCCAGGGTTCTGGTGTCAGAAATGGTGACGACGGAAGCTCGGGCCGGTCTGAAAGCCTTTTGTCCTGCATGGCTCATTTTACCACGTACCTCTCAACTGAAATAACTGTTTTCTTTAGAGTTGACGACCCAAGTCGCGAATGGTAGCCAGGTAGAGATCGCGAAGAGACTTGTTGTCAACATCGTAGAAGAAGTGATGGTCTACTTCCTGTACGCCGCAATAACCGAAGACGCCTTGACTTTCCTTGTCCCGCATGGCCTGCTCCAAGCTGGGGTGCATGGCGTCCTTTGTGTTGCCCAGGGTGCAGGCCAGGATCACTTTTTGAAACGGGAGAATGCCCTTTTGGCCTTCCGGGGTAACTTCGTAGGCGAAACCCTTTGTGAAAATACGATCAATCCAACCCTTCATAATGGCTGGCATGTCGTTCCACCAGACTGGATAGAAGAAGGTAACTACGTCGCTGCTTTTCAGAAGTTCATGGGTTGAAACGGTATCTTCAGGAAGAGGCTTTCCGAAGAACTGATTGAAATCGTCGCCCTTCATGACCGGATCGTAATTGGAGCCGTAGAGGTCAACCGTGGCGTGTTCATGGCCAGCTTCCTGAAGTCCTTCAACAAAGGCGTCGAGGAGGGCCTGATTAAAGGATCCGGGGTAATGGCTTGACAGAATGTTGGTAACTTTCATAGGTCTATCCTTGTATTGTTTTCCTCTCATACCATGGCAAGGGCATTAAAACATATATCCGCTTTCGGTGGAAGGCTGTTTTATCAAATGGTGGAATTGGTGTATAATGACGCCAGTTGTTTGAGGCTCATCCACCAAGGGGCTAATGTGCGCCAGAACTCTCCAGAATTTTTACATGCCGTGACCGTTTTTCACGGACCCCAATTTCCCGGGCGAGAAATCCTAGGGAAATTGAGACACATCAACCTTGTGGAAGTATCAAGTCCCAGCGACACCGACCATGCTTCCAACGGCATTTTACTATTAGATAAATCCCTTTGGAAATCAGGAGGCGCCGCCTCAAAGTGGCGAACTGGGCGACTTTGGCCCTTTCTCATTATAGGCGAGGGCGGCATCGATTTTTGCGATTTTCTGGTGCCCGAGGGGTGGCCCGATCTTTTTACTTTGAAAGCTCTTGAAGG
>JBNKOV010000156.1:0-9453 GCA_050294955.1 Holophagae bacterium | reverse complement strand
CATCTTTCTTTTTGAGACTCACGGTCAGTTCCTGTTCGGGCACCGAACCCAAGACGTGGGTGTCCAACCATGCAAATCCCGAAGAACCAAGAACATTCAGAAAAAAAAGGAAGGCGCAACCCACCGTCAATCCTAAATGGGCTTGCAGTGTAATAGCTCGGGCGCCGCGATTGACAAGAACCATTTCAGTAAAAAAGCGTTTCATGAGAAGGCCTCCAGAGAGGCAAGCTCTATGGTCTTAAATTTTTTGAGGATGCGTTGATCGTGTGTAGCCGTAATCACAATTCGGTCTGAATGGGGCTCGGTGAGCATATCGATAACATAATCTGCGGAGTGGTCGTCCAGATTGCCGGTAGGCTCATCGGCCAGGAGCAAGGTGGGCCGGGTAATCAGGGCTCTAATAGCCGCAACCCGTTGTTGCTGCCCGCCGCTTAAATTTCCAACTCGACTTTTCATAAACCCCAGCATATCCACCTTTTCCAACATCTCAGCCATACGATTCGACTCGTGCTCCATACCGGCAAGAGACAAGCGAAGCTTGAGATTTTCTTCCACCGTGAGGTCTTTGATTAAATTATAATCTTGGAAAACAATGCCCATATCGCCGTTGCGAAGACGGCTGACGGCTGTGTCGTTGCGAGGGTCTACCTGTTGGCCCTTGTAGGAAACAACGCCCTTGGAGGCCAACTGCAAACCCGCCATAATATGCATCAGGGTCGTCTTCCCGCTCCCGGATGGACCTACCAGCGCGATATGCTCTCCAGCTTCAGCTTGAAAGCTCAAATTATGGAAAAGGGGCTTCTCAGATCCCGGAAACGAAAAAGCAAGATGTTCTACCTTGATCAATACAACGCCCTCCCATGCAATGAGCCCGATTATACCAACCTTTGGGAATAAAGGACCCTGTTTCCCTCATCCAACGAATAAAAGACATAGAATGTTTAGCCGAAATAAGCGGGACAGGGGTTAAATTCTAATTCTCTTTTTCCCGCTCACCAGATTCACTCGCAGTTTGGACTTGGCTAAATATAGCTTCTCTAGGTAGTTGCGTCTGACTGAAATATATCGATCCATTAAAAGCAGACAATTTGAAATGTAGCGTTGTTCCTCCAGGCTCGGGAGCGGGAACAGAAAAGAAGCCACATATCCCCAATTGGAGCGTGGCAGGCTAGAGCCGTCGCCATGGTTTGCACACCACATAAAAGACGGGGACTGAACAAGATAGTAGAGATAGGCCGGGCAACAGAGGTCGGGATCGCCTCTAAGCACCCAAAATTCCAGGGAACAGATGCCGCTTTTTTCGGCGAGGTAGAATTTCTTGAGATAGGGGCGGAGGCCGCCAAAGAGAACGTCGTCCGCTCTAAAAGCGTATTTTGTGTCCACCTTCTTAACGGGCGGGTTTGAATCCAGCAGGCGACCGGTGCCCTGTTCAAGATGTTCCAGCTCAATGCATGCCAATTCCTGGTTTTTCTGGGTTAAACGAAATTTTTCTCGCACTCTCTTCACAAAATCGGAGAGGCGGACCAGGGGCCAATCCGCGCCTTGAAAGGAGGCGCCCCGCTTCACCCCGGAGAAGTAGTTGGCGAGAATGGTGGTTTTAAGGGCCAAAGCATTTTTCAAGGCTTTTTCAGCATGGTCAACGGCCCGATCCCAAACACTGAGAGAGAGGGCCATGAACTGCTGTTCCCGAGGTGAGGGCATGATGGTAGGCAGCGCCACCAACTCCTTTTTATTGAAGGTGTTGTTCACATGCCTTCGAACATTCATGAAGTATCCGATGTCTTTGATGAACCGAAGATAGTGGTAGAGGTATTGAGGGTTAAGACGTTTTCCGGTTCTTATTTTAAGCAGGAAACCCACATGGGCGAATCTGCCTTCTTCATTAAAAATGGCCGACTTGCCGAGATGTTGCTGGCTCCCGTTCCGCCAGTTGAAAAGTATGTCTCCGGGTTTGAGGATGTGCTGTTCCTTGACCTTGGACGGTTCGGCGAAGGCGCAGGATTCCAGGTTCAACCGGTTCCTGGATGAGACGTTGGTAAGCGAAATCATGGGAACGCCTTCATCCAAAGACCTATCGATTGAATTGCCTAGCCCATAGGTAATTTCAACCATTTTGCCCAATGGAACCCATTCCCATTCTTTGGGGATGGAGGCCATGGGCTTTCCCGGACCCGCCTTAGATGTCATAGCCCATATCCCAGAGGTATTTATTCATTTCTTTTCTGCACAGGGCCAATTCCGCATCCATCTGATCGAGGGCGCGATTAAGTGCGATAATTTCTGCGTCGGGAATCGCGTCAATTTCAGGGGCCTTATCTATATACCTGGAGATATTTAGATTGTAGTCATGCTCTCGAATTTCATTGAGGGAGATCAAGGCGGCTGTTTTTGAAACATCCCTGCGATTTCGGTACATTTTGGCGATTTTGCCCACATCTTTTTCAGAGAATATGTTCTGATTTTTGCCCTGAACGCATTGATTGCTGACATCCATGAACAGCACTTTATCGTCTCTTTTCTTTCGCCTGAAAACCAGAATAACCGCCGGAATCGCAGTACCGTAGAACATATTTGATGGCAGCCCGATGACTGCATCCAAAAGGTTCTCTTCTATAAGGGCCTTTCGTATGCGTTTTTCAGCGCCGCCGCGAAACAGGGCGCCGTTGGGGGCGACCACAGCCGCTCGCCCTTTTGTGGGATGCATGATTTGGATCATATGACTTATGAACGCGTAATCGCCGCGCGCCCTGGGTGGAATGCCCCTAAAAAATCGACCGAATGGATCCTCGGCCGCTTTTTCAAACCCCCATTTATCCATGGAAAAAGGGGGGTTGGCCACCACGACTTCGAAAACACTCAACTCGGTTTCGCTTTCTCGAAAAGCGGGCTCCAGCAAGGTGTCGCCCCAGGCGATCTCACTATTCTCCACGCCGTGCAGCAGCATGTTCATTCTGGCAAGGGTCCAGGTGGTGCCCATCTTTTCCTGGCCATAGAGTTTGAAGTAGCCCATTCTTTGTCGATTGATGATTTTGGCCCCGCATTGGACGAGAAGGGAACCCGAGCCACAAGCGGGATCGCAGATGCTTTCGCCCAGTTTGGGGTCCATGAGTTCGGTAATCAGGGATGACACCCCATGAGGCGTGTAAAATTCGCCCGCTTTCTTGCCCGCGCCTGCTGCAAACCGCGCAATGAGAAACTCATAGGCGTTTCCAATTACATCTTGCCTTATGACAATGGATAATCTTAAATCCAGGACTTTAAAATCGTCTACTAGCTGGCTGAGCCAGATCTGACGGTCTTTGGGTTTGCCCAGATGAGACAAGCTGTCGAAATCTGTACCTCGAAAGACGCCCTTCAAAAGCTTCGGATTGGCTTCTTCCAACAACCTGAGCGCATTGTTGATATACAGACCCAGCCCTTCATCTCGGGTGTTGCGGTAATGGAGAATGGATTCGAACCTGCTGGGCTCTGGCAGCTCAAAATGTAGAACTCCTGACTTGCCTATGTTCAGATTCTCATGACGAAGATCAGAGATATACTTCAAAAACAACATGATAAGTACATAGTTCTTATAGTCGGAAGCATCGACAACCCCACGAAAGGTATCACAAGCTTTCCAAAGAGCATTATTCACATCATCTTGAATTTTCGGATTCATAAAACCCCACTAATATACACCTCGGCGAGCATAGCAAAGTTTTATATTGCGAATCAAGCCAATTTCGAAAGAAAATCGTTGCGTGACAACCCGTTTGACTCTTTGAACTTCGAAAGACGCGTATAATTACATCGACCTTATTTTCAAAATAAATTCAGGACACGCTTTTTATTAGAATGCCCGCAGAGATTCCCGCTTAAGATCCTTTGAATAATGAGCCTGCGCTCCATTGACGACCTTTCCAAATTCCCTTTAATCAATCCCTTCAGAAAAAGCTCGGCAATGAAATCCCTCTTTTAATTTTTCCTCTCGGCGCATTCATTGTCAATATCGATAGACTCTTTATGCGGCGTTATGGCAGTTTATTCAGATGGATAAGGGCCGCTCCAATTTAATTTATATACTATAAACACGCGAACAAATAGCAAATATGACTTAAGATCACCCAGTTCATAAACCGCAAGCGACTCTCAAAACAGGAAGCATCGAATAGACATGCCTTATATTTCAAGTTACATGAATCCAACAGGAGATGGTTTGCCCTGGTTGATTGTCCCTTTCTCTCACATCCTGATTATAAGCCATAGACGCGGACGATTTTAATACATCACCTTTGACGCGGGCAAAAACGCCAACCCCCGCAATAGTTCCTAATTTTTATCCGGCCTGGGTTGACTTACCGGATTGAGCAGACCCTTTCAGAAAAAAGACAAGCCTGTTCGCTACTGCCCCTTTTTTCCGGCGCCTAGAGGCCAGGCGATGGTGTGCTCCCCGGAAAAGTTTAGAAGTCTTCATAGCTTTTTGGTGTAAATTTTTTGAGTTAAGACCTGATCGGGACAATTTAGGCAAAACAGGATAAGCCTCTTATTTATATCGAGTTACCACCCCTTGTGGAAACCTGTCCTCCATTTGGTCACTTTTTTCCCCGGCTTGAGCATGTATTTCGCCGTTCTGAGAATCTATTTCCCTGTGTTGGTCGCCTTTGGCCTCGAGATGAGGATCTACTTCCCCGTCGTGGGCTCCTATTGCCTCGTCTTGCGCGCAGTTTTCCTCGGCCTGAGCAGATGTTGCCCTATGCTGATCGCCAATTTCCCCGGTCTGAAAATCTCTTTCCTCGTTCAGGGTCCTTTTTCGCTGGTCTGAGCAGGTATTGCCTTGTTTTGCTAACTTTTCCCCTGGCTTGTGAACTTCTAACCCTTATCTTTTCAACTGTTTCCCTGGCTTGTGAATTTCCAGCCCTGCTTTGTGCAACTTTTCCCCTATCTTGTGCAGGCTGATCGCAGCGTGTGGAATGCTCGGCCAACTTGTGGCCTCAGGTATCGGGCAAGCGCGCAAACCTTGCGGCAAATCCAATCGACGTGTCCACCGCTCAAGTCTCCTAAACTTTTCAGCTAAAAGACAGGTCTCTAGCGTTTGCAGCCTTTTTGTTGGAGACCATAGCTTTGAGTTGGTCCATATCGACTGGAGGACTGATATAAAAACCCTGGGCGTAATCGCAGCCCATAACCTTCAGGTGTTTTAAGTGGTTCTTTTTCTCCACGCCTTCGGCGACAACCGTCATTTTCATGCCATGACTCATGGCGATGACTGCTCTTACTATTGCTTCGTCCGAACGATTGGTCTCTATATCTCGAACAAAGGTACGGTCTATTTTGAGGCAATCGATGGGAAATCGCTTCAAATAATTCAGTGAGGAGTATCCTGTTCCAAAATCATCGATGGTGATGCTGATGCCCATGGCTTTCAAGTGAGCAAGGAGCCGAATGGTTCGCTCCGCATCTTCCATGACCAGGCTCTCGGTGATTTCCAACTCCAGGAATTCCGGCTGAAGATTTGATTTAGCCAGGGCGCTAACAACCTGAGCTGGAAGCGTTTCCGAACCAAACTGCATGGGCGACAGATTAATGGCCACTTTAATGGGAGGCAACCCGAGATCCTGCCACTCTTTGGCCTGTCTGCAGGCCTCTTCCATCACCCATTCTCCTAAAGGCAGAATGAGCCCAGTATCTTCGGCGATGGGAATGAATTTATCGGGAACGATCAGCCCCAGCTCGGGATGCCTCCATCGAGCAAGAGCTTCAACCCCAGTAATTATACCGGTTTTCAGATTGAGCTTGGGTTGATAGAAAAGCTGAAGTTCGTTTTGTTCAAGGGCTACTCGCAACCTGTTCTCAAGATTCAAACGGTGGAGCGCCGCCTGGTTCATTTCCTTGGTGTAAAACTGGTAATTATTGCGCCCCTGGGTTTTGACATGGTACATAGCGGCGTCTGCATTTTTTAATAATGTGGCGGAATCTCTGCCATCGTGAGGAAAGATACTAACGCCGATGCTGGGTGTGATGGAGACTTCATAACCCTCTATTTTAAAGCTTGCTTGGAAAGATTCTTGAATTTTTTCGATAACGACGACGGCCGCCATGGTGCTTTCAATATCGGATAAGAGAATGGCAAATTCATCGCTATTGATTCGGGCGACCGTATCGACTTCTCTCACACAGTTCTTTAAGCGCATGGCGACCGATAAGAGCAACAGATCCCCGATGCGATGTCCAAGAGAGTCGTTGATCCGCTTGAATCGGTCCAAATCCATAAAGAGAACGGCAAGCTGCTGATTGAACCGCTTCGAGCGGGTAATGGCCTGCTCCAGGCGTTCGTTTAACAGGGTGCGATTGGGCAGGGTGGTCAGGGCGTCGTACTGAGCCATGACCCGCATCTCCTCCTGCACTCGTTTCTGGTCGGAAATGTCGGTGACTACAGAGAAATCCCCTTTCAGGGCGCCCTTTCCATCGCGAATCCCACGGGGAGACACCATAGTGGGCGTTTGGAATCCGTCTTTGTGGGTCCAGCAGATCTCAAAAGGCTCGTCTCTGCCAGCCTTGCGTTTTTCGTATTCACGATCAAGGATCCTGCGATTGTCTTCATCAAAAAATTCGTCGATTTTTCTGCCTGAAACTTCGGAAGCTGTATATCCCAACATGCGGCATAGCGCTATGTTCACATAAGTTATAACTCTCTCGTCGCTAACCACAAACATACCTTCATTCATGGTTTCTACAAGCGCCCGAAACCGCTCCTGACTTTGTTTCAGCCCTTTTTCCACTTCCTGCCTTTTGGCGATCTGCATTTTAAGATTGTCTTTCGCCATGGCGAGGAGCACCTGCTCTTCTTCAACCCGCGTTTGCAAATCTTCCCTGGCTTGCTGCAAACCCAACATATCGCTATTGTTAGTTGTGAGGAGCTTCTTCTTTTTCAGGAACAGGATTTGAAGAGCGCCAACCCCGCTCAGCGCTATCAATCCAGCAAGAGCCACCCACTCTCGCTCCGTAATGGTGTTTTCGGAGAACAGGTTCAAGCGATTGCCCAAGAAATGCAAAAGAGGAAAGAGGATAGCCAACAACCACAAACGTCCCAGGTAGGCCGACCCACTCGGCTCGCCTTCTCTTGGAGGAATGCCTTCTCTGATTTGTTGATTTAACCATCCCATTGGTGCAAGCGCCAAAGCCCCAAAGGCCCATGCCGCATAATGTAACCCTGATTCAAAGTGGAACTCCAAGAACAGGCACAGATCCTCCAAAAACCAAAGCCCCACACCCGATCCCAGAACAAGCAACATGGCTGCGGACGTCCCCTGAAACCTGGAAAACCCGAAATAGAAGATGGTCAAGGCCAGGACGCCGCTTGAGACAGGAAAAAACGCGAGAGCGCCGTAATGTACAGCTAAAGGAGCGTATTGCGATGGCAACATGATTTGATAAATAATCCCAAATACGCCAAAAATCACAACACCCAGCCACAAAAACCAGGACCGCCAATCGAAACCCGCTTTAGATTCTATCCCCACAAAGGCGCCCAGGCCCGCCCAGATAGCGCCCTGCCCCAGAATGTGCAGCAGGTTTTCCAAATAGAGCTGGTCTGGCAATCCAAACCACGCATTTCCAACGGAAAGCGCATGTTTGCCCGCAAGGAAAACGAGACCTGCCAGAATACAGCTTCGGAACAAGTGGACCTGCCCAAGCTCCACGCCGGGCCGCCACACATGCAACAATAGTATGATAAGCAAGAGTTTAAACAAAAGGAACACGCTGGGAGACAAGCCAAATGCAGCGCCAGAAGCCACAAGAGCCGTAAGCGCCGAAATAGTTAAAATGGCATTGGTTTGTGGCTCTGTTCTCAAAACAGCTCCTTAAAAGAAATCAAACACGACAAATGATAGACCTGATTGACGCAATTCAGCAAAAGTAATCGAGTTAATCCACGGCTGGTCGTTCCATGGACAATCGAGACCCCTTCCCCCAGGTCACGAGCGCCCCTCATTTTTGCCTGAATCCGGCTTTTTTCGCCAATACCAGGGATTCAACCCGCAGCAGTAAAAACTACTCCCTCTATCATACTTCACAAATTCGGTTTCCGGGGTCTATTTTAAAATTTGAATTTTGACAGAAGTCGTTTTTTCAACACTATAGACAAACAGACAAAATGTAGGTTTCTTCATTTTAAGGTTTAAAAAAGAAGGGATCCCAGGGATTAAAACAACAAGAGTTTCTTTCGTTTTAGAAAGTAGTAGCCAAAAATTGCTTGTTGCACCAAGGATATTGCTGGTATATTAGGGCTGCCACCATGCCGGCAAGGGTGATTTTTGATCTTACTATTTCTATCGTCGCAACAGGAGACCGGCAGGACCTTCATTATTTGAATGCAAATCGAAAGAAACAAAAAGCCCAACCCCCACTCCATGAATGGATAACTTGCTCTACCTCCAACAACGATTAAACTTGAGGAGATACATCCCATGAAAAAATGCCTGATACTTTTACTTGTCCTGGGCTTGCCATTGCTGGCCCAAGACACTGCCATTGTCGCTCCCCCAGGCGACAAGCGATTTGGGGAAGAAGAACAGATAAATAAGAGACGAGAATGGTTTAAAGCCAGCAGAAGTCTTGATAAAGTGGCAGACCCCAACACTCGTTTTCGAACAGCCATTACCCAGGCAAGATCCATTCTAGCGAATCAACGCCAGGAGGGATCAGCGGCCTGGCAGCAAATGGGTCCCAGCCCCATGACCATGTTGTCTTGGGCCATGGGCAAGGTGGCTGGCAGGGTTTCGGCCATTACCATCCACCCCAACGATATCAACACCATCTATTTAGGTACGGCGTCCGGTGGTTTATGGAAAACCACAGATGGCGGCCAGAACTGGACTTCCCTATTTGACCAGGTTGGCACCCAGTCCATCGGTTCAGTATTCATCGAATCAGGCAACCCCAACAATGTCTGGGTTGGCACAGGCGAGCACGGCCAAAGCTGTTCCGATTACTT
This sequence comes from Holophagae bacterium, assembly GCA_050294955.1. Classification (GTDB taxonomy): domain Bacteria; phylum Acidobacteriota; class Holophagae; order Acanthopleuribacterales; family Acanthopleuribacteraceae; genus JBNKOV01. Next base: position 479 of record JBNKOV010000156.1, on the reverse strand, counting down.
TGGGTTGGGCCTGTTTAAATCTACCGATGGCGGCGCCACCTGGACAGCTAAAAATGGCACAGGTCCCAATACCTTGAACGCTACGGTTATCAACTCTGTTTACGTCAACCCTTCCAACCCAAATATCATCCTGGCGGGCGGCGAGTCCTATTGCGATGAGGGTGCTTGGCAAAACAGCGGTCTGTACCGATCCGTAGACGGCGGCGACAACTGGAGCCTCATCCTTAACGGGCCAGTTCAGGATCTGGTCATGAACCCGGCATCTCCAGACACCGTTTATCTATCCATAGGCAACTGGAGCCATGCGGGCAATGGCGTTTACAGATCTGACGATGCAGGAGCCAACTGGAACTTGTTAAACACGGGCCTTCCCTCAGGAACTTCGGTAGGGCGGACCCGAATCGCGATTGCACCTTCAGACCCCAACATCTTGTATTGCTTGATGAACTCGGCGGGCACCCGATTGTACAAGACTGTGG
>JBNKOV010000155.1:0-9467 GCA_050294955.1 Holophagae bacterium | reverse complement strand
TGGGATGACAATGCTGTTTGCGATCAAATTTCTCGTGAAGCAAATGCCTTACTTGGGGGCTTTTCTGATTCATGCCTCATGATCGATCCTTCTGGCATTCCCAAAAAAGGTCGTCATTCCGTTGGCGTCGCACGGCAATACTGTGGAAACCTTGGCAAGGTGGACAATTGCCAGGTGGGGGTCTTTTCTGCCCTTGGAAGGGGTCGCGACGCGTGCCTGATCAATAAGCGGCTCTATTTGCCGCCCGATTGGTGCGACGATGAAAAGCGCTGTGATAAAGTCGGCGTGCCCCAACACCGCCGGGAGTACAAAAAGCGGGCAGAGCTCGCTCTTGAGTTAATTGATGATGCAGATAAGCAAGGATTAGAATACGCTTGGATTGGAATGGATGCTGAATTCGGCGTCCCTTGGTTTCTCAGCACTTTAGATAGGCGAGGGAAGCAATTTCTCATTGATGTCCCCAAGAATGCTTATGTCTACAAAACCAATCCCCAACTTGCTTATTGCCCCAAAGAGATCCTAGAACTAAGGTGTTTCATTCTAATACGGGCCACGAATTCATTTTATTTTTTAGACCAAATGCTTGCGGGTTTCGTCTCATAGCATGAAACGAAAATGATTGATGCAGGGCGTTGAAAAGCCCCCATCTCAGCCTTTTATCTTGAAGGAGTCAGTCTATGTCTATTCTCATCTTGACCGCCGTATGTTTGTTTCAAAATCCGAATCCGGATTTTGAGTCTCTCATTAACAAAAACCTGTTTAGTCCCACTCGAACTGCCGCCTCTCTGCCCGAGGTTATGGAATTTGACACAACCACCTGGGATGCTGACGCCTTAACATCGGAAAGCAGCGAGGAAGAAGTCGCTCAGTATGCACTTGAGATGTTAGCTCGTGAAGCCAAAAACGCGGGGCTCACATTTAACTCAATTAACATTCGTAAGACGAAAGTTTTAGATGAAGCTAAGGGGTTAAAAGAACTCCGGATTTATTTCGGATACGACGCCGAGTTGCCTGAACTCGTCCAATTCTTTCAAGGTTTGAACCGAATGAATGTGGTGCATGGCCTTTCCACTCTCACTATTTCAACTAGAAAACGTCCTAGTGCAAGAAGCCCCGAAGTGGGGGCTCCCATGAAACAGCTCAATGGGAACGCGATCATCAGCATTTTGTATCCTTATGAAGGCGATGAAACCGGTCTTTCCCAAGTTGAGGGCATGGAATATTTCAGTAGAGACAACAAGCTGGTAAGCATCTTATCCAAGCTAAACCAGTCATTGACAGAAGACTCCTATCTCATCCATCTCCAAATTAAAGACGGATCACAATTGCGACTTATTGGAGAATCTAGCGGGCCATCTCAAGTTGAGTCGGTTCTTGGAAATGATGATGCTATCGAGGACCTGACCGCTGTTAGCGCCTCCACTTCCACTAAAAATCGGGAGGGAAAGTACCGATTCAGGTATAACGCCCGGATCAACTTTGCCGTCCTTTAACTTCACAGGCGTTATTCAGGCGAGGGCCAATAACGGCCGTCAGGCCACTGGATAAGGAGAAGGCGCGGAAGCCATCATGCCGCGGCCTCTCCGTCTTTTCCAACCGTTATGGTTGCGGGCGCTTTGCTTAATAGGCCCGCCATTTCCAAGGCGGCTTTGTTCAGGAGTCTGTGAGCGCCTCGACCGAATTCATTAAAGAAGGTTGCCGCTGATCTTTCAGAAATAACCAGCAGCCGAGCCCCGGGGGACCCTGAAACTACTTCATTTCTCGACAAGCCCTTGGAGAGAAAGGTTGCTTTGCCAATGAGAGCGCCCGGGGTGTTCTGTGAATTGACATAGCGGCCTTTCTCGTAGGTGTCCAATGACCCGGAGAGTAGAACATACAGGCATTGGAATTTCCAATCCTGTTTGATGACGGTCATTCCTGCATGACAATCGATCATGTGGCTGCCCCGGAGGAGTCGTTCCATATGAGTTGGTTGGGTTATGTTTAGGGAAAGACGCCGGTCTGCAATTGTGCGGCCCATTTCCTTTAATTGCTGATTCATCCAGGGTTCGTGACGGCAATGACTTTGGGAGATGACTCTGCGTAAGTCGGCTACGACAGTAGAGGGCCTGGTCCGGCGGGCGAATACATCCAACAAAGGCGTGCCGATCTGCCTGGCGTATTCCAAATCGCCCGGAATCGCTGCGGTTGGCGTCGCGACGCCATGGGGCGCAAAGGACAACTCGCCAAACTGGTGAAATGCGAAGACGCGATAATGACTCACGAGATGCAGCTCACACCGGGCCAGAATTAATTCCGCATTTTTTGCGACAGCGTATTCCATGGATTTCTCATAGAGTCTATAGGCCAGATCCCCCCCGCGGTAGTCCGGATGAAAAACCAGTTTGGATACCACGCAAATGTCGCGCTCCTCTAGGATGCCGTTAAAAAGATGGAATTGGTAATCTTCACGAGTCTTTTGGGTAAAAGAGGTCTCGTCGCCACAGGTGATACGCATCACGCCCACCAGTCGGTCCCCGTCTTCAGCGAGGAAAAACTTGGAATGATGGTCGTATTCATCCACCAATAAGCGGTTCTGGTGGTCTGCAATCCCTTCAAATCTGTTCATTCCTTCGACATAGATTTCATAAGCCAGGCGACAAGCCGACTCAACGTCCTGTTGCGTTGCGGCCATTCGAAGAGTCATCGTCATGATCTCACCTCCAATAAGGCTTGTCCAGCCAGGAAAAGCCGAACCTCTGTGCAAAAGTAAAATGTTCCAATTCGTTTGATTTATTGGGGAACTGGCCCTCTCGCAACTGAATCCACAGTTGGCGATCCTCTCGCCGAACATAGCCCGTGCGCCTTTTCCACTGATCTTCAGTCCAAGACTCCAAATGGTCTTCAACCAGAGGATGCAGCCGCTCAAGATTGCGGATCACCAGGCCCGAGCCGGACCAGTGCGCTGCATCTCCTGTGTAAAAAGGATCGGTTTTGGGCCTGCCGCTCAAATCACTGAGAGAAAGTATCAGTTCCTCGTCTTCCAATTCCACAATGACATCCTCCCTGGGGTAGTAGATAAGCTCTCCCAGGCGATTCCTTGATCGGGCCATCAGGCAGCAGGCGTCTACCTCGGCTGCGCCAAAAAACTGAATGATATGTAGCGTGTCCACATGGGGTTGCAAGATAGAACGCAGCATGTTCTCTAAAGATTCCGGCAACGAGTAGCCTCCAACCCACAACATGAGCGTTTTTGGCATGGGCCTTCCCGCTCTTAAATGACGCAACAGGGCGTCAGCTAAAAACAGGGGTTGACCCAAAAGCACTGTGGGATTGTTGCTGACATGACCCAATTGAAGCGCGCGACTGAGCGCCCTCGGGCTTAAGTAGGTGTCCACCAACGCCCCGACCTGAAAAGTGTCAATGCAAGCAGGGTAGGCGTTAATAAACAGCGCGGGTCGAACTCCCAGGGCGTCAATAATGTCCGGCCACCGGTTCCCTAACGCCTTCAAAATTCTGTTGCCGCCCTTCAGTTTCCGATACCCCTCGGGTCCGGTTTGCGCGCTCCCCGTCGAATAGGCCAGAATATCGCCCGCATGGAGACGGTGCTTAACGCCCGTCCCAGAAAATATAGATGCTTGCGCCATCATCTAAACGTCCCCCCAAACTTCCATGTCGGCCTCAACAGGCCCTTGGGTTGCATATAGAGCCAGAACTATGCCACACCGGGGGATGTTAGATAAGTGACTGAATATTAGAGAGAAACGTGGCTGAGCGCCGGGGCGGAGCCGTTGGTTGAACCTCTGAATTTATGTTCAATTCATGTCACAAAACATAGCGTGACATAAAACCGGTTTTATCTTTGACAGGTGGGACAAAAATGGGTGCTGCGTTGGGCTACCACCACCCGGTTGATTTCATGTCCGCAATGGGCGCAGGGCTGACCTGTTTTCCCGTAAACCTTAAAATGCTTCTGGCTCTCGCCCTGGGTTCCATCGGGTTTTCGATACCAGCTAATGGTGGCGCCTTCATAATCAATGGCTGCGGCAAGAATGTTCTGAATATTCTGGCCCAAGGCCAAACGCTCCCGATGACTCAATTGATCTACAGGTCGGCGAGGGTCCACGCCTGTGAGGTGCAGCGCTTCGTCTGCATAGATGTTGCCCACGCCAGCCAGTTTTTTCTGGTCGAGAAGGTGGGCCTTAATGGCTCTGCCGGTTCCGCTGAGTACTGATGACCAGGCTGTTGCATCCAGCGTGAGGGGTTCGGGACCCAGCTTTTCCTCTAAATAATCTAAAGAGCCAGTGAGAGTAACTCTGCCAAATTTTCTCGCATCGGAAAAGGCGAGATACCGCCCGCGTCCCAAAGCCAATGAGAAATGAACCCATTTATCGTCGCCCTTTTTATTTGAAGATACATAGAGCCGTCCGGTCATGCGCAGATGCACAACAAGATAGTCTCGTTCAAGGCTGATGCAGATATACTTGCCTCTGCGATGGATGCCATTCACGGCCTGTCCCTTAACCTGTTTGTTAAACTGAGAAAGGGTGTGTCCGTCCAGCACCTTTGGCCAGTCCACCCAGGCCGCGCCAGCGATACAATCGGTTAATTGAGGGCGCAATCCCCGCACCACAGTTTCAACTTCAGGCAACTCAGGCACAAGACGCTCCTTTTAAACTACAAATCAACCTTTGCTTCGTAGGGTTTGCCGTCTACAAAATTCAGGTCAACTTTTTCGCCTACCAGCCTACCCCAAAACCCGCCTTTTTGGAACACAATAAAGTTGGCGGGTTTGCCGGGCTTGAGATAGGGCTTTTCCAGGCCCAACAACTCTGGGTTGGTTTGGAACAGCGCTTTGAGAAGTTGAGGCTGAGAGGCGCCCAGTCCTTCCAACAGGTCCAACTCGGTGCGAATGTCACCGGTGAAGGCGAACATATGGCCGCCCGAACTGCCAACACCCAGGGCGCCGCCTTTTTCAATCCAGTCTTTCAAGGGCTTCAGGGTATCATCCCGTCTTTTCTTCCATATGCCGCAGCGATCCGCCAGGGCCTGGCGAACCTGATCCAATTTAGCTTCAGCTCTTGAAATATCCAGAGAGCCATAGAGTTTCATCTCTCCCGCTCGCGCCAGACCTTTGTCCAGATTCCTCGCGCAATAGCGTTTGTCGTTTAAGCTTGCCAGAGGGATCCACACAACATTTGGGAATTTGGCCACATCAACCTCTCCGCCGGGAATACCCTCGTAGAAGTCAAATGGGAATGGGTAGAGCCGTTCCATGGCCGTTGCGCTGGCGTCCTGGATATAACAGCCTACTTTCCTGTTTTTTGAATGGAAGAAGGAAATCACGTCATTCACAAGATCTGGGTACTGGGGCCAGAGTACGGCCTGCTCGGTTCCCATCTCTGTCCACCACAGGGTGACGGGTCCTTCTTCGGGAAGATCCAGGTCGGAGGGCGAGCCCTTGGGGTCCAGAACAAGGGAAAATTGTTGGGCTGGTCCGCCTCGAACCTCAACATATCCCCGCTGAGCAAAAACTTTGAGGTGCTTGGACATCACCGGTTCCAGACCTGCGTTGGGAAATACCGGGTCACGCACGCCGTAAAAACCGCCGGAAATCAGGTAATGGGCCATTCTGCCCTGGGTCTCGCCATTAATATTCTCGTCAAATCCAAGCCCTCGTTCTTGAACCAGGCTGTAGAAATCAGAAAAGTGAGGCAAAATCACCGCATTTTTGATCAGGTCGTACCCTTCCTTTTCAGGCAGGGGCTTGTCCGTGGTCATTTCCACCAGGCCTCTTTCATTGAGTTGGATATGAATGCCTTCTCGCAGCGAGTTCAGAGATGGGTCGTAAACCGTAGCATCGGAAAAGTGGTAACCGCCAAATCCAAGCATCATGAACAGTACAAGCACATTGGGCTCCTTGTGAAAAGAGATGCGACCCAACCAGAAGGCAGGGGACACGGTTAAGTATACGAATAATAGCCTGCCTTGACACCGTAAATAGGAGGTTTAATGGCAACTTTCAATAAATGAGCCCTTTGGCGGCGGTGTTTAGCCCCGAAAATTCCAATACGGGCAAATCCCATAGGCGGGCTTCAAACCTCTGAGAAGAAAAGAATCGATTTCTTGGTTAATCCGGTTCAACATTGCCCCAAGAAAGCTCCTGCTGTGTTAGAATCGTCGGCGAGCGAAGACGGGAAATCAACCCTGAGCCCTTCCGCTTATCAAGATTTCAAGCGGTCGATAGGAGATAAGATGTCAAAGACAGTAAAAGTAGCAGTGACAGGCGCAGCCGGTCAGATCGGCTACAGCCTCGTTTTTCGAATCGCGTCCGGTGAGCTTTTCGGACCGGATACCAAAGTCATTTTGAGCATGCTTGAGATCCCTCAGGCAGTAGGCGCCCTTGAAGGCGTGGCCATGGAGCTGGACGACTGCGCGTTCTCCACTCTTGCTGGCATAGAGATTAACGACGACGCCAAGCTGGCGTTTAAAGATACAAACTGGGCCTTGATGGTGGGCGCGAAACCCCGTGGACCGGGCATGGAACGGGGCGACCTCATTCGTGAGAACGGACCCATTTTCACAGGTCAGGGCAGCGCTCTGGGCGGCGCCGCTTCAGATGTTCGCGCCATGGTTGTAGGCAACCCCTGCAACACCAACGCACTGATTGCGGCTCACAATGCCTCCGGCGTTCCCCTGAACCGTTTTTCAGCCATGACCATGTTGGACCAGAACCGCGCTTGCGCTCAATTGGCTCAAAAGGCTGGTGTTGGCGTTGAGTCTGTGAAGAACATGACCATCTGGGGCAACCACTCCGCTACCCAATACCCGGATTTCTACAACGCCACCATCAACGGCAAGCCCGTGCCCGAAGTGATCACCGACCACGAATGGTTGGAGAGCGCGTTCATTGAAACCGTTCAAAAGCGCGGCGCGGCAGTCATTGGCGCTCGCGGCAAGTCTTCCGCCGCATCCGCAGCCAACGCCATTCTGGACCATGTCAAGGCGTTCACCTATCCCACCGAAGACGGCAACTGGTTTAGCGCTTGCGTGCCTTCCGATGGCTCATACGGCGTGGAAAAAGACCTCATTTTCTCCTTCCCCATCCGTACTCAGGACAATGGGGAATACGAAATTGTACAGGGCCTCAACCACAACGACTTCGCACAAGCCAAGCTGGAAGCTACTACGAAAGAGCTGATCAGCGAGCGCGAGATTGTGAAAGACCTTTTGGGTTAAACCATAAAGAAAGGGCGGGGTCTGACCCCGCCTTTCATCGGACTATACAAGCAGCAAAGGGAGGCGGCTTTTGAGCGTAGGCGAAATTGTCATTGAAAGATTGAAGGAGGCGTTCCCAGACGCCAGAATGAAATTAACCGATACAACCGGAACCGACGATCATTGGGAACTGCGCATTGCCACCGACGCCTTTAAGGGGCTGACCCGGGTGAAGCAACACCAGGCGGTTTATAAACCTCTGAAAGATCTTATAGACAGCAACCGTGTTCACGCCCTGAAAATTTCCAGTACAACGCTGGACAAGTGGGAAGGCTGAATCTACTCCCGTTCAGATGCATAAGAACCTTCTAAAATCGCGCGAGCTTCGGGACCTGTTACCAGGCTGTTCTTGCAGTTTTCCGCTCCGAAAACGGCAATGGGTTCAAATAGCTCGCCTTCTATAGCCAGGTCCAGAATATCTTCGGTAGAGAGCGTGGGCCTGCCTGAACGCCTGCGCAATTGCATGTGCATGGGGCCAATGCCCTCATAGGCTCGATACACCACTTCGGTGCAGACCAGGCGATCCGAGCGAAAAAAGTCGAAGTCGAAATTGTACAGTTTGCCTTCATGCTCCAGAGCCCTCTCAATCGCCTTCCCAATTTCAGTTGGACTCAGTTTAGGGCGAACCACCGCCACCGCGTCCACCGAAAGCGTTTGCGCAAGCGGCCTCAAGCGGACACCGTCTTTTAAAGCTTCCAATACCTGAAGCGAATCCCGCCAATGGGCTGTTTCTTCCCTGTCTTTGAGGCCCAATCGTGCTTTCTCTTCTCCCGGCCCCAGGTAAAGAGCCGCGTGCGGCCAGTATCCGGGCAGGAAAAGATTGCTCAGAGCATAATGATGCCGCGTGGCCAGCACGTCTCCCGGCTGCAAAATTCGGCTTAATGCTTCTTGCATGTTCTGGTGTACGTTTTTGTCGCGATCCATGCGAATTTCCGAAACCGTGCGACCCGCCCATTCCATGAGGGTGAAAGCCGCCTCTTGAATGGCGCGAACCCCACGTCGCCGCGCACTATGGCTGCGGTAATTGGCCAGTAGTTTGAAGTATCGGGTCTTGCTGGGGTCCAATGGTTCTTCCATCCAGGCCCATTTGCGAACCAGAAACCCCGCCACTTCATCGGCTTCCAATTCCTTGATCTTCTCATGTCCGGATGCTGCAACATCCATGGCCCGTTTCATTCTCAAGGCGTTTTCCGGATCGGCCAGAGACTTAAAAATAACCGTGAACTGTTTTCTCGGAATCCTAAGACGCTCACAGCCCTCATTTAATTTACGCTGCGTCAGGGAATCCTGCGCCGTGTCTTCCACCAGCAGACGATCCACCCGCACGAGAAGACAGGCGGCGGCGAAACCCAGCACAAAACAACGCCATTCATCCCTATCGGAAATGGTCGCAAGCTTCGACTCCAACCGGAGAGATAGGTCGTCAATCGTTTCCAGAAGCGCCGCTCGCACCGTTAATACTCGCGCAAACCAGGTGAAAAGTTGGGTCTCCTCATCAGGGGTGTAATGGGAGCGATCTACCGCATGACTGATAGCCGCTCGCAGCGCCTCATCCGGCTCCAAGCCCAATACTGCATCCGATAAAGCCTTAAGGGTCTGGGAGGCGGCCCAGATTTCAGATCGGGTTGGCGTCATTTCGGACCTCAATTTCAATGGATCGCCGGAAACCAGCTTGATCTATCTCAGCAGACTCTTGAGGGAAAAGCAAGAATTGATAAGCGTTTTCCGGTTTTTGCACCAACCGAAAGATACACTCCGGTTTTCTCGAAATGGAACAGTTTGTCGCAAAATATGACAGTGCCTATGTATCGTTTTGAGGTTGGGTCTTTCTAACAATTGTAGACATTTTGTTTAAATAATTGATTCAAAACGCATGTGCGGGAAATGGCGTGTTTGGCCCGGGTTTTGCTACTTTTTAAGGACGCCGCGGCAAATAAGCAAAAATTCAAGGAGAAAGAACATGAAAAGAATAGCACCCTTATTGGCGATGATGTTCGGCTTTGCGCTGCTCGCACAGGAGAATACGGACCGCCCTGAGACCGTTCAGGTTCAAAGAGGCGTTCTTACCCATTACTACGATTTGGATGTGGAGTTGGGCATGTTGCAGGATAGCCGGGAAGTCACCACCATCCTGGTTGAAGAGGAAGGCGGAACGGCCTACTACTCTTTTGATACGGAAGAGGAAGCGCTGGCCGCTATGGGCGAAAAGG
>JBNKOV010000154.1:0-9507 GCA_050294955.1 Holophagae bacterium | reverse complement strand
AGATCGCTTCGCCGCGTCTTGGAATCGTTCATCTAAACTCATGATATTACTCCGCGCCGGGAGGACCGGCTTTTTCCAGCCAATGGGCTTACTAGAGTTAATACTAGGATAATCCAAGCCTTATTGCAAGGGTTTCCGGGTTTCCCAGGCCTGATCCTTCATTCACAAAATGCAGAGTCTGAGGCATGCGGTATAAATATTAAAAAAGTTTAACTGACTGGTTTATAGCTGTTTGCTTTTTAGGGTCCGTCATTTTAAAAAGATTTAGGGCTCTGGTTGATTCGCTTCGGGCGTCTCTCGCTCGGCTTTGCTCATGTTAATGTTGAGGTACAGGCGAACCAGGCTTTTGACTTCTCTATTAATGGCTTCTTCCTGACGCTTTTTGTCTTCAATGAGTGAGACGCGATTGTAGACGTTGGCGGCGATTAGGGCCTGGTCCCGCGCGGCGTTCATTTTCTTTTTCCTTTCTCGTTCAGAAAATGAGTAATCGTAACTGCCGGGCTCGGAATCGGAGATGTCCGATCCCTGAGGTTGGGTGGCCATATCGGCCACATGGCCTGTGATAATGCCCAGAAGATTTTCATCGACATTGGAGGTAAGCGACTCGGCGCCTGGGAACATGGGTCCTTTGCCCAGCAACAACCACTCGGCTGAAACGCCGGAAAAGGATAGGATGGAAATAATGGCGTCCAGGCCGGGCTTGCGCAGGCCACTGTAATAATCGCGCAATGAATACTAGGCCATGCCGGCTTGTCTTGCGAATTGTTTCACGTTGAGGCCTTTGGATTCAACCGCAGCTCTCACTCTTGTTTTGAAATCGGGTTCATCCTTTTGCATATACAACCTGTCCTCTCTCATTCTTAAATGGATCATACGCGAGGAAAAAGAATTTCCAGTTCCGGTCTTGACGCTATTCTACCTTAAAAAAATGGAAATGGCCATTTGACATCTCATTTTGTGTCATTCGTGTTCAAGGCAGCGCTCTTTTTTATGCAAACAGGTTAACATGAGGGCAAAGTCTACCATGGTCCCCATTATTGGGAAAGCAGCACTTCTTGTCTGTTCTCGCAAACCAGGGGAAACCGAACGATAAAAACTGAGCCTTTGCCTTCGCCATCGCTTTCGGCGAGAAGAGATCCACCCATTTCCGTCATGAAGTTGGCGCATGTGTGCAGCCCAAAACCATGGCCGTGTTCTTTGGTGGTAAACCCATGATTGAAGATTTTGTCTAAATTTTCTTTTTTGATGCCGCAGCCGTTGTCATAAATTCTTATTTCAGAAGTGTTTTCTTCAATCTGTTCCATTCGAATCACCATGTCCTGAGTTTTGTGCTCCTTGGCGTTTTGGGACATGGCTTCCTTGCCGTTTTTAATCAGATTGGTGAGAACATGGACCAGTTTCACCTTGGGCACCATGCCTGTAGGGCTGTGAATATATTCTCTTTTTATCTTCACGCCCTGCTTATTAAGCGAGGCGACCTGAAGCTTGATGGCGTCTTCAATGATGTCTGTGATGACCACGTCTTCCGTATATAAACTGGCTTTGGCGTAGTTCTGTTGGGTGCTTATGACATCTCTCATCATGGAGACCTTGGTCGTAAGCGCCTTGATTTCCTCCAGCATGAGGTCGTGTTCGTCAAAGATGGCGTCGCCAAGGCTGATATAGTAGCCGGGAATGAGCTTGCCCTTGGGGTCTTCGTTGAAGAATGCGCTGAGGCGGTCCATGTTCTTTTTGACCATTTCATTGGCTTTCAGGAAGCCTCTCAGCTTGGAGTTCTTCAAGGTGAGCGATATCTCTTCGGTTGAGATATTCACGCTGTTGAGGATGTTGCCGATATTATGAAGCACGCCAGTTGCGATTTCCGCCATCCCCGCGCTGTGGGCCGTTTCCACAAGTTTAAGCTGGGCGTCTCTCAAGGCGTCTTCGGTTTGCTTTCTCTCCGTAATGTCTCGGAACACCTTGTGCAGTACGTGCTTTTCGCCGAGAGGGAAGGAGGTGATCACAATTTCCGTATTAAACTCAGAGCCATCAACCCGCTTGTTGACCCATTCAAAATGCTCGCTGCCTTTTTCAAGGGCTCCCCGATAGTACTCGTGTAGTTTTTCCGCTGAATCGCTGCCGTCTGGCTGGGTTTCTGGTGAGACTTCATAGGGGCTGAGCAACAATAGCTCTTCTTTTGTCTCACATCCCATCATCTTCAGCATGGCGGGGTTGCAGTCAAAAAACTCCTGTTCATTTCCAAGCAAGATGGCGTCTGCTGATTTCTCAAACAGGGTGCGGAATTTGCTTTCACTTTCAGCCAGTTTTCGGGTGCGGTCCTCTACCTTCTCATCGAGGTGTTTGTTCAGTTTTTCAAGGTCTTCGTTCAGTTTCTCCAGGTCCTTGCGCTGCTCTTCCAATTCCTTGTTCTTTGAATGCAGCTCCGCATAGGTGGTGTCCAAATCTTTGACCATCTGGTTGAATGAGGAGGCGAGTTCTTGAATTTCATCACCGCTGCTGATGTCCACTTCGATACTGTAATTGCCTGATGCAATGGTGTCTGCGGCGGATGTAAGCACAGCAAGAGGGCGAGTGATGGTGGCGGCCTGTCTTTGAGTGAGAATAATCCCCAGGGCCAGGACGCCCAACACAAGAAGACCGGAAATGAAGAGCCAGGTCTTCAACCCATCGATGTAACTTGCCTGTTCCGCTTTAACGGCCTCATCCATTTCAGCGGTGGACAGAGCGTATACAAAAGCCCCGGCCTTGCTGCGTTCCGTGGCCCCATCCTCCGTTTCAAATTCATCTTCATTTCTTATGAAGATGGGCGTTGCGAAGACGTAGTATTCCTGCCCGTTTTTCCGTTGTTTCTTGTAGTCCAACTTATTGAGGCTCAGGGCCCAAGTCGTGATTTCGTCTTGCTTGTAGGGCATGTCGCTCTGGTTTTCGAATTTCCCTTCTGGCGTCACCCAGGCCCACAGGCGAAAATCCGATTCAACAAATCCGCCAAATGCTTGAAGCTGCCCTCCGCCAGTTTCAGGGAGGAAGTTCTCCTTAACTACCTGGATCATGTTAGATACAGACAGGTCTTGAACTGTTGTGGCCAGGGTAAGATGCTTGTCCCGAACCATGGCGCTGCCCTTTTCTTGAAGGAACTTGGTTTGGGATTCGATAATTTTATTAATCTGCCTCTGGCTCTCCTTGTAGCTGAAGGTCACAAAAATCAGGAGGATGATAACCATGGTCGTCAACAGGATGGCTGTTGAGCGAATGATCATTTTTTGCCTGAGACTTCGAAACTTCAACTTGACGCCCTCCACCGCCATTATTTTCTCTCTTCTCGGATGATCTGGTCTACTTCATCCTGTTTCTCTTTTTTAAACCCGAAATACCTTTCAGCAGGGGGAAGGTACAAGAAGGTGCGCGGCGTGTTTGTGGGTTCTTCGACCCCTTCTACATGTTTAGAGTGGTTTTCCAGGATGTCAAAAACCATATAGCTGACCTGATCGCCAATGCCCTCGTGGTCGGGCAACACGGCGAAATTGCCAAGTTCGTTGCCGATCAGGTTGATGACATTGACCATCACGGGTTTCTTGAAGAAGCGCAATCGCTTGTGCCAGATATTTTCAACCAACTCTTCTTTGATCAATTCATTGTCGTTAACAATCCAGAGCCCATCCACCTTTTCTTTCTTGATCAAGTGCTTGAGCCCTTTGTCCAGACCCACCCTGATCTGTCGATCCAAGTTTTTGGCGCCTCTGACCTGAATCTCAAAAGGCACCAATTCGATCTCTTCGATCAGGGCGAATTGTTTCTGTCGTTCAATAAAAGGGCGATAATCTTCTCTGTAGACCACGCCCACCCGCGTAAGAGGGACGGAAATCTTGTCTCGAAATTCGGTGATGCAGGTAACAGCAGGCACCTCGTAGTTGACGCCTTTGACATTCTTCATGCCCTTGATCTGATCTTGAACAAGCAAGGCCATGCAGGCAATTGCGGGCGGAAAAACATGGTCTGGCTTTTTTTCCAGTTTTTCCGCCTGGTATTGTTGGTACAACTCTATGGACCAGTCCATGATGATCAAGGTGACGGGGTTGATTGTATCTATGGCGTTAGCGAACCGAGTGTACCGATCCTGGTCATCCCGGCGGATAACTTGATACACCACTTCGTACGCGCCTTCGTACTCCTCAGTCACCTCACCTTTAATGACGTTATACACGCTCTCAAAATTATTCTGTTTGGGTCCGAATACAAGGATGGTTGGCTTGCTGAAGGCCTGAACTCCGAGGTTTCCTAAACATAAGATGAGCATGGCCATAATGCAAATTGTCGGCAGTTTCTTCACTGTGGTGACCATGACTGCACCCCCAGCTTCGTTTTACTACTGCTCGACAATTTTTTAAACGACTCTACAATGACGTCGTTTTTCTCCGAACCGGAGTTTAGTGTGGCGATAATCGGCAACCCCACCCGGACACCGGAAAGCGGGGTTTTAATGAGTTCTATCTGAGATTTAATTTCATAATAACTGATCTTTGCTTCTGGAACAAAAATGGCGTCAACATATTGAAATTGGATGAGCCAGAGCAGGTCTTCCAGTTTTGTGACGGTTCTCAAATGAAGCTTTTCTTCTGTCTTCAATTTTTCCCCGAGCAATTCTGCCATTTCCCGTCTGCCTAAAAGGTCTACGACGCCAATGGTAATCTCGTGAAATGGCTTCTCACCCAGGTCTTTGTCGGAAAGAAATACATAGGGCTCGTCTTTTTTATCGTCTCGCACGCCTTCTATTAGGATGTTTGAGGCGTCGTTGGCGCCAAGGCTCTCCTTGCGAAGCTTCAGGGTGTAGTCGATCACGGGCTCTAAGGAGAGAATGGCGTCAGGCGGAGCGGCGGCGACACCGTCCCGAAACTCTCTATACCTGGGAAATACTTTGATCTCTAGCTGAGGACATTCTTTCTCCAGCATGGATCTGAGTGCGTGTGGGCGCATCTCGGACGGGAGGAACACGTAGAGCTTGGGCTTCTGGCTCAGTCCCGGTAAAATAAAGATTAATTGAAGTAGGAAGATACAGAAAAGCCTCATCAGCCCTGCCTTCTCAGCGGATACTCTGATTTTAACACCTTGCCTCGTTTTTTTCTCCAACAAGTCGTTATGTTTAGCATTTTAGTTTTTTTTACACTCCGGAATGCGTGTGCTTGCCCTAGATAATACGATCATCACCGTTTGCTCCAAATAGCTTACCATGAAAATGCGCTGTGGCGTGAGCATCTTCCTTTCCAATGCGCATTTCTTTTGAGGAATAACCGCCGAGGTCTCTCCCACGGGAGATGCTCGACCGGACCAGGTCTTCATTCGTTTTGAAATCCCGTCAACTGCACGAGTTAAGCCGCATCTTTTTTTGAATTCAATGCTGAAGCGGGGTCCCCTGATCGACTGTGTTTTGGCGCTTCAGATCTCGAATCCAAACGGCTGTTGACTGGTTTCCTGAGTTGTTGAATTTGTAATCCCTCCTCTGACGGTTCCGTCATTACTTCGTTTTATCGATAACTTTATCCACTTCAGACAGGCTGGCCTGTTTCAGCAAATGTTTGGGCAACTTGTTGAGGTTTAGCATTTTATGCACGCTGTAAGGCGAGTGGACGCGACTTTCCTCAACGGTCCAGCTCCGATCTGAAATGTCCAACACGATTTCAGCCGCCTGGTTCCCCATGTCTCTGGGGTCGGGAACCACCGCGAATTGACCGATCAGGTCCATTTCGGATACAAAGTGTTCGTTGCCCACCGCTGTGGGCGTTTTGTGTTTGGATAAGATTGGGATCCAAGCACGTTCCAGCATTTTTCTCGTCAGCATAGAGCTGTCGTTTAGAACCCAAATGGCGTCCACCTTTTCTTTGAGTATCAACCTTTTCAAACTCGCCTTTATACGCGAAGGGGTAAGTCCCTTTCCCTTCTCATCGACCATTATCCCAAAAAGGTCAATACCTTCTGGCACGCAGAGTTTTTTTTGTCGTTCAAAAAAATATTGGGTCTTTTCTCTATACAGGACGCCTACTTTTTTCAGTGGCTTTTTCAATAGCTGGCGAAAATTGACAAGTGTAATCACAGCAGGGGTTTGATACTCTATGGCCTCTGCATTTCCCAAGACGGTCAGCTGGTTTTCCACAAAGAGGGACATGATGATCACGGCAGGCAGAAACGGCTCGCGTTCTGGATATTCAAGTTTAAAATCCAGAAACAGGCCCACAGCCCCCACATCCATGAGGAGAACGAGGTTGGGATTCACGGTGTCCAGCCAGATTCGAAGTTCATCGGGGGTTGAATTTTGGGTGACTGGGTATATAAAGACCTGGCATTCTCCTTCCAAACCCTCCTTGAAGCCGTTAAAGGCTTTGGTGAAGGTGACGTGAGAAGGGGCTCTCTCGTTAAATGGCATGAGAGCGAGAACCGTGTCACGGGCATATGTGGAACCGGATAGTGCAATCAGGCACAAAATGACCCATATCGACCTTTTCTGAGCTTTGGCTCCAACCATCAAGCTAACACCCTACCAATAGAATCCGTACTCACAGGTTAATAAGAACAAGCAAGGAGCGTGAGGAAAACTGGCGACTCTTAAAGTCGGACCCTGTTAGCTCGATGCCTGATTACTTCTATCGGACGTCCTACGGTTAAAACTTAAGTGTTTTATGATGAAAGAATGAACGGGGAACCCAATTGAAACAAAGGCGCAAGGATTTGAGGAGGCGCACTTTGCGCCAAGGAGCATTTTCCGGTGGATTCGTTATTGCCGGCATGTTCCAAAGTCGCTGTCAACGGGCGATGCTGATGGCGGACAAAAAGCGCCCTCCCGGTTAAAAGGCCTCTTTGCGGAGGCCTGAAAGCCAGGGCTGATATGAGACCGAACCCATCCCGCGCCAAAAGAAATGGTGGAAATGGGTTCTCTCAATTGTTTGCTGAGGGCCAGGGAAAGTGTGGGGCTGGATCAGGCCAGAGCTTTTTCTGGTTCTGCTTCAACCACGTCTTCCAAGTCATCTTCGATTGAGCGAATGGGCTGGCGCGTGATGGCCAGATCCAGGGCTTCCTGGAAGTGAGCTTCTGCACGTGCGTCAGACCAACCACGAACGATTTCAATTTCGTTGGCCATTCGCTTTCGAATTTGGTCGTACATCCGTTTCTCTTCAAATGTGGCCTTGGCTTTATTTATCAGATAGTGGATGGTGACCACGACGATTCCCATGTCGTAGAAATTTCCGGTTTGTCGCAACGTCTCGAAGCGACTCTTACGGTTTTTATGATGGAGCTTCGAAATTTTCAGATCGGGCGCCCATTCGTCCATTTGACATTGCAGTTCCGAGAGAGATACAAGGGGTCTCACGCCTACCCGCTCTACATTTGCGGTAGGGATACTGATTCTTGTCTTCTTGTCATTCGAGATAAGGTCAAAAAAAGAAATTTTTTGGCCGCCGATCTTTTTATCACATTCCTTTTCGATGACAAACACGCCACCTTTGGGATAAAACACATGATCTCCAGCTTTATACATAAAACGCAACCTCTTCACCAAAGTGATGCCTATTATACCGTAATCCAGCGGTTTTATCAAGGTCTGCGTGCAGGTCTCATGCAATCTCTTTTCGCCCAAACAAGGCGATATGCCTCATTTTGCGGCGGTCATCATGTTCGTGGCTGGTAACCTTTTTGTTCCAGACATGTTGTTGGCGGACCTCCCAAACCGATCCTTTTTTTTCCCTGGAGGAATGCAGGCTTTCCTTCACCTTGCCCTTAGGTCATTTTCACGGCTTTGTTGCTTTTCTTGGGAAATGCAATTAGAATCACCTCTTGAAAATTCGGGACCCCCTTTCTTTGTCCCTGAAAAAATACGGATGATTTATGCCCACACTTGATCGAAATTCCCCAGTCCCCCTATATTTTCAACTCAAGCAGGTTCTACTATCCAGAATCGACAGCGGGGAATGGTTGACCGGTTCTCTTATTCCCGGCGAATTGGAGTTGCAACAAACCTATGACCTCAGCCGGACTACGGTGCGGCAAACACTGGGCGACCTGGTGTCGGAGGGGCGCCTGGTTCGCTTTAGGGGACGCGGCACTTTTGTGGCCGAGGTCCGAAAGGGTAAGGTGACTCACAACGCCGCTTTTGGTTTGCAC
This sequence comes from Holophagae bacterium, assembly GCA_050294955.1. Classification (GTDB taxonomy): domain Bacteria; phylum Acidobacteriota; class Holophagae; order Acanthopleuribacterales; family Acanthopleuribacteraceae; genus JBNKOV01. The sequence goes on along the minus strand of JBNKOV010000154.1, from coordinate 1,359 downwards.
GAGGCGATGGCTATGCAGGGGTTTACGCCCGGGTGGCGTCTTCTGGAGAGCGATTGGGTTTCCAGCCCCCCCGCCCAGGTTCTGGACCATCTCAATCTTGAAAGAGGCGACAAGGTTTATCGCATTGTGCGACTCCGTCTGGCCAACGATGAGCCGATTGGGCATCATACGGCCTGGCTGCCTGCTTCCATTGGTCGAAGAATCGACACATCTCTACTCACTGAGGGTGAATCCAAGAGTTATCTTCTTCATCTTCCGGAAATGCGGCACGCCATGGCGAGGCGGGCCATTGAAGCGGTTTGCGCCGACGCCCGCGATGCGCAGCTCCTCCTCACCACCGAGGGTCAGCCTGTGCTGGCCGTTCACCGTCTGGTTCGTGTTGCAGACCAGCCGGTGGAGTATTTACAGGCGCGCTATCTGGGCAGCCGGTACAAATACGAAATCACCAGGCCGCTCTAATGAGTAAAATAGCGCGGAAGTCCATGAGTGACGGTGTTGGCTGAAACTCTCCCGATTCCTTCCGGCGGCCCAGCGTTGAGAACTTAACTGGCTTAAATTGAATGAGATCTAGCAGCTTGTCCATCGTTGGAATGAAGAACTGTACGCTAAAAATACGCCGCCTGGGCGAGATTAATGCAAACCCGCTCTTTTCCCAAGGGGCAAAATGCATTAAAATCAAGCATGAAAGGCCTTTCTTTAAAGGAGCAATCCTCTGGGATTCGGGATTGACCCGAACCCACACCCGTGTTATCTTCAAAACTCTTTAATCGGGCGCCCTTAATCCCATGACGCCGATATGGTAGAACTTCACAAGTTATGTCTGTTAAAAAAGCCAAGGCCCTCGCGGCCGCCGACAAATATATCGCGAAGCAGAACTACAACAAAGCGCTAAACGAGTTGTTGAAGGTAGAGAAAATTGCGTCGAACGACATCAACCTTCTGAACAAGATCGGCGATCTCTACAGTAAGTTGAACAAGCGCACAGAGGCGGTGAAGTATTTCCTGAAGGTAGGCGAGTCTTACCAGAAGGGCGGTTTCAATCTAAAGGCTATTGCGCTTTATAAGAAGATCATTCGCATCGATCCCAAATACATGGAAGCTCGCGACAGGCTGGTGAACCTGTACATGCAGCAGGGCCACCACAGTGAAGCCAAGGGCGAGCTGCGCAATATTGCGGAGTATTATCATTCCGAGAATCTGTTCACCCGAGCGCTTTCCTGTTACGAGAAGATGCTGAAAATTGATCCCAGCAATCTGGACGCCCGCATTAAGATTACCGAGCTTTTGCTCCGCGAGGGTCGTCGAAAAGACGCGGCGATTCATCTCACCGCCATGGCCCGAGAGCTGTTGGGCAAGAAC
>JBNKOV010000153.1:0-9518 GCA_050294955.1 Holophagae bacterium | reverse complement strand
ATCTTGTATACCCTGTTTATTACCGGTGCAGAAAACATTGATAGTTACGCTGCCTAAATCAGGAATGATAGACACACAAGAGTCAAACACCAGATAACATACAACAATCACCTTCTCTAGCTGTCTAAAATACACTGGACAATGCGACGTAATTATAGGTGCTCCATCTGCTGGCCGTTCTCATCCAGATTTAGAAAATCAAATCGGCTTTTTTGTAAATGCTCTTGCTATTCGGGATAACATCGCTCCAAATGATCCGTTAATAGACGTCCTCTCACAGGTAAGCAAAAATGTGATTGAGGCGCTTGAGCATGAAGATTTCCCCTTTGATCAATTGGTCGCCGAACTGGATTTAGTTAAAGATCTCTCTCGCTCCCCCCTCTTTGATGTCATGGTAGTGGTTCAGGAACAAGCCGACCAACTCCCCTATTTTCCCAATCTCACAACGACCCCATTTCACACGCCAGGATCAATGAGTAAATATGACCTTACTTTCTATTTTTATGACATGAACGATTATTTTTGGCTTGACCTTGAATACAGCACCAATTTGTTTACCAGGCCACGAATGGAACGAATGGCGCGCCATTTTAAAAACATGACCGAAAACCTGACCGGGAACGAAACACCTGCCTCTATCTCCATTTTATCTAAAGAGGAGCGAAATCAACTAATTTACGGGTTCAATCAAACCGAGAAACATGTTCCCAAGAATAGCCACTTCAATTCCTTATTCAAACAACAGGTCCAACGTTTTCCTCATCGCACCGCAGTAGTTCACAAAGGAAGCTCTCTAACTTACGCTCAGCTGGATGCTGAAGCCGCAGCCTTTGCATGGCGACTGAAAACAGAGCACGGAGTAACTCCCAACAGAGTTACAGCTTTGGACATTCCAACGGGATTGCCCTTCATGACCTGCCTTCTTGCTCTCATGAAGTTGGGGTCGCCTGCCCTTTTATTTGCGCCCGATCTACCCGAAGATCGTAAAAAAATTCTGCTGGAAGACTCCAATGCCTTCTGTCTCATATCCCATTCTCTCCATGGTCATTTGACCAACCATTTTAATCCCCTGAGAACTATTCCTACTTGTCCTCAACCTTTTGAACCGGTGGAGGGCAAAAACGCCTTGATCTATTTCACTTCTGGATCAACGGGGAAACCCAAGGGCATCGCTCTGCATCATAGGGGCCTTTCCAATGCATTACTTTGGTACAGGGATTACTTTCAATTCGACTACAGGGATGTACTGCCCCAAAAAACAACCGTTGGTTTTGAGGACGCCATATATGAATTATTTCTCCCACTAATATGTGGCGGAACGGTTTATCTTCGTCCAGAGGATGAAATCAACCGCGATCCGGAGGCCCTGGTTACCTGGCTAAATCAGATAGGAACCACCCATTTGCAAATGGCCCCTTCTGTCTATTATTTTCTAGACCAAACCACTGCTATCAGAGAATTGAACTGCAAATTGATCCTCAGTGGAGAACCCATCAGACGCTTACCCAAGAGACAGGGCGAAGTATACAACATATACGGAACTTCGGAATGCACCGCATCATCCACCGCTTCAAAACTTGAGCCTGGACAAGCCATCCAAATCGGTAAGCCAGTTGCTAACACAAGGATCTACATTCTAGATTTCGACGGCTCGCCATGTCCTGTAGGAGTTCCAGGTCGCTTATTTATTGGAGGCATTGGAGTTAGCAAGGGCTATTTAAACGTGACTTCTAACCAATTTCAACGCAATCCGTTTATTGAGGATGATTGGCTATTCGAAACAGGAGACCTCGGGGCCTGGCGTAGCGATGGATCTCTGGTTCACCAGGGACGCGCGGACAGGATGGTAAATATTAGAGGGTTTCGAATTGAATGCGCCGAAATCGAAAATCTCCTACTACAACACTCACAGGTATTTAACGCCTTTGTATGCGCCAAAACCGACCAGTTAGGCATGGATCACCTCGTTGGATTTATTTCACCAGAATTGCAAAATGAAGATTTAACAGCTTGGCTGATAGAGCGCGCGCCTCTCTATATGATACCCACAGTTTGGCGCTTTATGAACCACTTTCCAACCCTGCAGAGTGGTAAACTTGACCAAAACGCGTTGAGAAATCAAAAATTCGAAGGCTCTGAGATAGCAGACCATGATGAGCCTGAGAATGAAATGGAAGCTCGTTTATGCCAACTCTGGAAGGCCGGATTGGACCTAGACCATCCTGCAGGCCCCAACTGTCATTTCTTCCGCAATGGTGGCCATAGTCTGAAAGCAACCAGGCTATTGCACAGCATTGCAAGGGAATGTGACCCGTCAGTTCACATTCGAGATATTTTCAGGGCGCCAACCCCGCGTACGTTTGCACGATTATTAGAAAAAAGACGCAGTGAAACACAGGCCAGGCAACTGCAAACTCCTAACCTGGCTCATTATCCATTATCCCATGGCCAGAAACGCATTTGGTTCATGAACCATTTGGGAAAAGACGCAAGACCCAACCATATACCAGTTACCTTACGCCTAGATGGTGAATTGAATGTAGGTCGCTTATTCGAAGCCATTCACAAGGTGGTTGCCCGCCATGAAATTCTGAGAACGTCCTTCGGAGAGTTAGAAGGCGAACCCCAACAAAAGGTCCATTTAGACCCCTACTTTCATGAACGGTACCTAGACCATTCTCAGGTTGCATACTTAGCATCCATCTTGGACCGAATCCTTTGGTCACCTTTTGATTTAAAGAAACTGCCCCTATTCCGAGTGGTTTTAATTAAAACCGATTTCAACAAACACATTTTGGCTATGAGCTTCCATCACATTATTGCCGATGGTTGGTCCATGGGCGTATTGTTTAATGAAATCTCTGATTTTTATTCCTCAAATACCGATAAGCCGCCCCTTTCCAGGCAATACAAAGACTTCGCATGGTTGGACTGCAAAGGGTCTTTTGACAAAGAAGGAAGAGCATATTGGCGAAATAAATTGAAAGATCCGCCACTACCATTGAACCTTGCCCCTGACAGGACCCGACCAGCGAAGAAGAGTGATTTTGGTGGAACTGTGGAGGCCTTATGGGAGGCTAAAATTCTCAGGGGATTGATAGAACTGGCAAAACAACATGACGCCTCTCTTTTTAGTGTATTGCTGGCGTTTACAAGAATCCTTATCTTGCGATACACCCAACAAGAAGATTTTGTAATTGGAACGCCGGTGGCGGGTCGATCCACTGGAGATCTTTCAGATCAGATCGGTTTCTATGTCAACACTTTGGCCCTAAGAGATTGCATTAGTGGTGATATGTCTGGGTGGAGCCTGATCGACCAGACAAATCGAACCGTAGAAAAGGCATTGGAACATCAAGATATCCCCTTCGACGCCATAGTGGAAGACCTGAAGATCCCCAGAGATTCTGCAAGGTCTCCCCTCTTCGATGTGATGCTGGTTCTCCAAAACAATCAACCCGTCTCTTTGAAGCTAGACGGCCTTAAGGTGAAAAACTGTCACCAGCCTACAAAACTCTGCCTTTTCGATCTGGTTCTGGAATTTCATCATAGCCAGGATGGCTTGTATTTGGTGGTTGAATACAATACAGACCTTTTCGACAAACCTCGTATTATTGGCCTATCCCAGCACTTGCAATCCATCGCCGCCAACCTGATCCAAGAGCCCGATAAGCCAATTGGTTCACTTTCCATGCTTACACAAAGAGATCTATCTTTACTCGAATGGAAACCAGACGCTCCGCCAAGACAAAACCTTTGTGAATTGTATCGAAATCAGGTAAACCGCATGTCCCAACAGACGGCAATAGTTGACGCGTCCGGCGCAGCCTCTTATGAAGAGCTGATGCAAGATATCCAGAACATGGCTACTTATCTTGAAGAAACACATGCCATTGGACCAGGCAGCACTATAGGCGTGCTGGCTAATGCCGACCGGTGGATGATTACCACAATTTTTGCCATTATGGAGACTGGGGCCGCTTGGCTGCCTCTTGACCCGGATCATCCCATAGAAAGAATTCTATCCATGCTACAGGATGCGGAAAGTACCTTATTACTAACACATCCCAGCCTAGAAATCCTGATTCCAATTCCCATGGACAGCCCAAAAATTGGCCCAAGCCAGGGAAAAAATTTCGATTGCAAGGCTCACCACCTGCTGCCTGCATATGTCATCTACACATCCGGCTCCACTGGAAAACCAAAGGGGATCCCCATTTCACACGGGTCCGCAGTAAACCTTGTATCCGCCATGGAAAAAGCTGTCTATGACGATCACCCTAAATCGATGAGAGAGGCCCTGCTTGCGCCCATGGTTTTTGACGCCTGCATCCAGCAATTATTTTGCAGCCTCTTATCCGGTAGAACACTCTTTTTGCCCCCCAAAAATGTTAGGACAGACGCTCTCGCTCTTTTGCCCTATTTACAAGACAACCGTATAGATTTTATAGACTTAACTCCAGGCTTATTAGATGGATTATTAGATGTGGGATTAGGTGAGACCAAAATCAGTCCCCTGGTTCACATCACTCTTGGCGCCGATGTCGCTCCACCAAGCTTGCTCCAACGCTTTTACCAGCGTCCTGGCAATTCCCACACAAAGGTTTCCAATACATATGGACCCACGGAGGTTTGTGTGGAAGCAACTGTATTCACGATGGATACTAGCCCAAAAGAACATCAACTGAGAATCCCTATTGGCAAGCCCATAGCAAACTACGGGGTTTTTATCATGGATCCGAAACTTAGACCACTTCCTTCAGATGTCATAGGGGAAATCTGTATCGCCGGTCCAGGATTGAGTTGGGGGTATTTAAACAGACCGGCAGAATCAGCAACAGTTTTCACACCCAACCCATTCAACACCCCAGGGTATGACAGGCTCTATCGAACTGGGGACCTTGGATATTACACAAAACATGGGGTTTTTGAGATATTGGGGAGAACAGATCGCCAGATCAAGGTAAGGGGGTATCGCATAGAATGCGCAGAAATTGAACAAGCCATGATTTCTTTATTTCCTATTCGCCAGGTTGTGGTACAAATGTCAAACGACCAGAATCTTGTCGCCTGGGCAACCCTCACCCATCAGACTGAGAGTCGGACGGATACCTGGAAAACAGCCTTGTCAGCTAAACTGCCTGATTATATGATCCCCGTCCGAATTCATTTTATGGAATCGATGCCACTTACCCAAAATAACAAATTGGATTTACAAGCGTTAAGAAATTTAGACGCAGGAATTGGTCACAGAAAAAATTTCCTGCCTCCCGTAACCATTTTGGAAAAAAGACTGGCCGCTATATGGAAAAAGGAGTTAGGAGTTGCACCCGGATTGGACCAGAATTTTTTTGAGACAGGCGGTCACTCCTTAAAAGCCGTTAAAGTACTGGTTCAAATACGCAAAAGCACCGGCCTAACCTTTCCTTTGTTGACGCTATTCCAGAACCCAACGATTAGAGCCTTTGCTCAGGTTATTGAAGCCAGACAAGAAGAAAGCAACGACATGACCATCTTCAATCCAAATGCGCCATTAAAAGTATTCGCCTTCCCATCAGCACTGGGTTACGCATTGGAATATTACGACCTCGCTGGATCCCTGGGCAATGTCAATATTCACGCCTTCAATTTTATAGACAAACCCAATCCATTAACCCTTTATGTAGAGCGTATTGAAGAAGTTCAGCCCGAAGGTTTAATATATCTGCTTGGTTATTCCGCAGGCGGTGAATTGGCACGACTAGTAGCCGGTGAATTGCTGATAAGAGGGCGCCAGATAGGCGGTCTCCTTCTTGCTGATAGCTTCCCTTCAAGCAAAAACATGAGCGAAAGACAGATAGAGAATGTAGTAGACGAACTTCTCAACGCCCCAAAAATCTCACAATTCCTATCAGATCCCAGTTTTAAACAAGCTGCCAGAAATAAAACAAAAGCCTACATTACCTGGCTGAGCGTTCAACCGGAGCCTACTCCTGCCCGAATCCCCACCTACCTTATCGCCCTAGAAAATGAAGAACACCCGGCCAGAGACCAGTATTGGAAAAAAGTTTGCAAGGGATGTCTTGAAATTCACAAAGGAAAAGGAGCCCACGACACTTTGCTAGACCCAAACCTCAATGGCTCACTCATCGCTGCTCTATTGGAATCCAGGCCCAATTAAACATCCAAATCCCTAGAACGCTACTCACTTTACCTCTCACTGAAGCAGTGATATAGAGAAAACAAACCCGGTGTTGTTCAAACTGAAGGAAAACGAACAGCATGTTCAATATTGCAATTCCGTCTCCATGAAAAACCTGTCTTCAAAATTGATGACATCGAATTATTAGACCATCCAGTTCAAGAATATTAAAAGATTCGAAATTGGCCCCAATACCAAAATAAAAATCGCGGAGACCTACCTGACGCCCATTTCCGTGCAAAATGACTGGGAAATGGCTTAGTCCCGAATCCCAAATTTGTGGATAGACCTTCCAATTTGCAGGATCATTTCCACAGAAAAATAGCCTCAGTCGCGCTTTACGATGGTCCGCTTGTTGAATTTTTATTTCAAGCATCTCCTGGCTAATCCCGGGATACCCGGGAACCAGGTGATCGGCAATCCCTAACACCTGGTATATGCCTTGGGTTATCATTTGTGAGTCAAACCCATAGTAATGACGGCCAAAAATAGGGAAATACAGAAGGTTGCTAAAAATGGACAATGGAAATTTGCAGTCAGTAGGCTCTACCAGACAAATGATCTGATGAGCCTCTAACCCCAGTTCGTAGGCAAGAGAATTCAAATTTCTGGCCGACACCTCAATCTCAGACCGCACGATCCTCTCGCAAAACCCTGAAACGACAAGGGCCTGAATGTCTAAAAAATTTTTAACTTCCAAATACTGCAACAATATAGGCACAGAATAGCGATGCAGACTTGAAAGATGGAGAATCCGGAATGGCGCCATAATACCTCCAACTGAATCCATGGGAAATTCCTGAGAGCGCATTGGGAAAGGTTCTTTAGGAAAGAATTCATTTCTTTTTCATCATTACCACCATGACGAAAAGCACATAGCAATTTCTCAATCCGCTCCAATCAACTAGGAAAACCACGTGGAAGCCCAACTGTTTGAGCATTTCAAAAAGAATTTATTTTGCAACCCTCCCCTTTCACAGGAGCCTAACTCCTGATGACATAAAAGCTGTACTGAGGTTCAACAAAAGACCATTGCAGAGCATGCAGCCAACTCCGAAATTGAGGCAAGACATCATGTTGAGAAATCTCCACTCTGCAGACGTTTAATCCACTCGCGAAATACAGGCATATCCACCACAAATCGCTTGGTTTCTTCATCTCTCCAGCAGCCTATTTCTACTTTTGGATTGTTGCTTTGAAGCACTCGGTAGCGAATTTGATTTGTAAAAAAAGGAAGGATCCGGCAGACCTGAGAAAGGAAGAACCAACCATCTTGAGCCAGCAGTTCATTAGCATCCCAAGATGGGTTGATCGATTTAATTTTCAAAAAAAAGTGATCTCTATACTTGATGTGATTTTCGTAGTACGGCCTGAAAACCGTCATACGAAGAACCCAATGTCCCCACATTTTCCTCAACCCGATTTCCCCGTAGGGATCGTCCAAGCTTTTTGCCATGCGGATTATCTTACCAGCATCCAAATTCAAAAGACGGGTGACATCTTTGAGGAAGAAAATACTTTTCTTTGAAAGCACTTCTTCAATAGACTGGTTGGGTTTGATGCTTGCAAGTTTTAGCTCATCCTTCTCAAATACATTATCTATTTCCGGCATATAAACTCCTTTCCTGAATATTGTTTAATGGATTCAAAAAAACCGACGCGCCAGATTCGACGCGCCGGTAAGGGAGGAAAACAACCAGGGGGAAAATTCAAGAAACCCCATTCATAACAGCAAAACTTTGATGCACTCAGCGCCCAACTCTCACAAGGACTATACGTCTGAAAAAATTGGACTTCTAGGAACGCAAAAGATGCGTGATCGAGTCCAACTACAGCAACCTCTGATTTGTAGAAGGGACGCCAGCGGGAGAACACAAGAAGGATGATATGAAAAGGACCATATGCCAGACTTGGCCGAAGTTCGGTAGGATCATGGACAAACTCATAGTCACATACTACAGGAATACAAAGATCCCCAAAAACAGACATATACCAGGCAGCCGGCCGACCGTATTTGACGACACCAGCAAGAAAAACCCAGAGATACAGATACAGGCTCACAACTACCCAACCTGCTCCACTGAAAAATTTAAGGCTATGGTTAAATACCATTCTTTCAGCAATCCTACAACCATTAGTTCCGACAAACTCCGAAGAATACGTCTAAACATGTTAATTAATAATTGGTCAGAGCCAGTAGATTTATAGCTCCCAATACATATCTCCAAATTGCATTTTTTTTACCATTTTCGCAAGGAAATTCGACTATACCTGTAGAGACCATGTAAAGCCAATATTTTTAAACTGTTAACTACTACCATTCTTTCAAAAGGATTGGGTATTCTCTTCTTTTTTTACCCATCCTTTTACTATAGGGTTGATTTCCTTTGTCCATCACGCTAGAGTAGAAAAAAGGGGAGGAATAATGGTTGGCCTAATTGTCCGAAAAATAAAAATCAAAACTATTAATCCAGAAAAATGCCTTCCACCAGAGAGGCCATCTGCCTTAAGTTTGCAGAGAAGTGGAAATCCAAATGCTGTCATAATTATGGGTCTTTGCAAGGCTTACCGTGCCCTGGGAAATGTTGGATGGATCCAGGTCGGTAGTTTGGCAGGGTTTTGTTTCTCCGAAGGAACCGATGACTGGGAGTGGGCTTCTCGGGTGATCCGAGCTAAGTTCATTACTTTGAAAAATAAGATAGAGGACTTGGTTCGTCGCAATTTTATCGATCCAGAACTATTGGAATATATACCAATTCGGGATAGTAGAAATGGTCAGCAGTTCTGGTACCCTGGCTGGTTCTTAAATGTTATTGTTGAGGCTTGGTGGATTTTAGATGGTCCCACTAGAATGTTAAGATCAAGTCTCTATAAAATAATTAAAGAAAGAAACTGGCCATCATTAGATGCTCATAAAATTTTTGATCCAAATAAAATATTAAGGCAATGGACAAGACTCGTCAAAAAAGGAGAATATTTAGCAGCTCTGAAAGATTTGAAAAAACAAAAATTTTATAGCTCTCAATTCGCACATGATATTCTATCTCTTTCAAAAGAAGATATGATTAGATTTTTGGCTCTTTTCAATATTCCATTTATTGTCAAGTCTCATAAAGTTTCACAAAATTTTTTGGACATAGAAGATTCGGTTTCTATAGATTCAAAATCCAGAATGGAAGTTTTAAATCATTTGGTTAATATCCTAAACTTCCGAATAGAAAGCCTAAAGAGTCAAAAAGAATCCCTGAAAGCCAGAAGGCCTAACAGCAAAAAAGAAAATGACAAAAACAACCTGTTGTTCTAATCAGTTTATTCATTTTTCATTGCAAGATACTTT
>JBNKOV010000152.1:0-9564 GCA_050294955.1 Holophagae bacterium | reverse complement strand
CGCCAGGAAGCGGGTTGGCTGGGTTCCTCGCGGGGGTTTCCGTTGTGGTCGCGGCTATGAGCATTTCCTATTTCCAAGTGTTCAGGCGGGATGTGGCGATGGTCGTCAAGGAGCTGAACCCATGATGTTGAAACGCACTTTGGGATTTCTCCTGTTCCTCTGGTTTTACCCTGTCCCTGATCTTGTGGCCAGAACCCCATCGGGCGAAGCGCTTTTGGAAAAAATGGATGCCAATACGGCCCCCAAAACTCAAACAGCGCGTTTAATCGTCTATGGGGCTCGCGGCAACCGAACCTACACGTTTAAAACCTACGTGAATGGACGGGACGCCGCCTTTGTCGCGTTTCTTTCTCCTGACCGTGAAAAAGGCGTGAAGATGCTTAAAAAGGATGATTCGCTTTATGTGTGGATGCCGTCAACCCAACGGGTGATTACCTTGTCCGAGCGTATGTTGGATCTCTCCTTTATGGGGTCTGATCTGTCCTATGACGATATGATGACCGACATCAAATTGCAGGAGATCTACAAAGCTGAGATTATTGGCGAGGAGATTTATGGCGAACGTTCATGTTGGATTGCGCGCTTCACAGCAAGGGAAAGTGAGCAAGTCTATCATACCCGCAAGGTCTGGGTCGATAAAGAACGGTTTGTTCCTTTAAAGGAAGAGCGGTTCAATCTGGATGGGCAACTGACTAAAACCGTTGATATTAAAGAAGTCATGCTTTTAGGGGAGCGATGGATGCCCAGGCATGTGGTGGTAAAAGACGTGTTTAAATCGGGGGACGGCACAGAGTTGTTTTTGGAATGGGTTGAATTGGACCCTGCAATATCACCCGACATGTTAACTTTGGATTACCTGGAAAAGGGCGATTATCTCGGCGCGGATCGAGAGGATTAAAGGGGGGACGCCAGAGTCGCAGCCCGCAGGGTGCGGGCTGCTCGATCATGGGCCGTCGTCCGTTAGTTTACTTCCAACAAAATGAGCCGATCCTTGCTTTTCACGAGAATGCGGTTGCCGTCAACGGCTGGATGAGCCCAAGTTGGAGATTTGGAAACCTGGTAGTCCTTGAGTTCTTCGTACTCGCTGGAGCCAGTTGAGAAGAATTTCAAGTTGCCCGTTGTGGTGAGGGCCATTACCTTATCGCCAACTGCCACTAGAGCGGCGTTCCTTCCCTGGCGTCCTTTGCTATTCCAAACAACCTCCCCTGTTTTGCCGTTTAAGCGAACAAAATTTCCGGAACGTTTGTTGGCCATGCCGTACAGGTCGCCATCCACAATGACAGGAGTGCTCATATAGAAGGAGACTTCGCTGTTGTGCCAGATCTGCTGCACCCCTGATTTAGACAATTTATAGGCGAAGGTTCCCTTGTCCAATCCGGAGAGGAAGAGCGTATTTCCCGATGCAACCGGGGTTATGGAGTTTTGGTCGTAGACCGTGACTAGGGGCAGCTCCCAGAGTAACTTACCGGTAGCTATGTCCAGGCCCACTGCCAACTTTTGGGTTTGGGTTATGAGTTGGTCAACGCCGTCAACCTTGACCACAATGGGAGAAGCATAGCCGGGGCCGTCGCCATCCCAATGCCAGACCATGTCGCCCGTTTTCACGTCGAAGGCGGCTAGAGCGCCTGTGTCGTGACCGCCCACGTGCGCCAGCAACTTGTTTTTATAAACAAGAGGGGAGAGGGAATGGCCGTAAAGGGGGTCTACTCTTTTGTATTTACCCTCGAAGGTTTTTTGCCATGCCAGCTCGCCTGTGTCGGCTTTAAAAGCGGAAAGCGCGCCCATAATGCCAAAGGTGAAGATGAGGCCGTCTTGAGCCACTGGGGTCGATTTGGGGCCTTTTCCGTGGCCTACCGCAGCGGGGTTGAGCGTGTAGGGAGCCTGGTAGCCTTTTTGCCAGAGCGTTTTGCCGGTTTTAGGGTCCAGGCATCGCAGGTTCTCTTCTTCACCATCGCGGCTAAACAGGTAGATTTTTCCATTGTAGAACAGGGGCGCGGCATGTCCCTCCCCAACTTCTACATCCCAAATAGTGGTCAAGGATTCCGGCAGGTTTTTGGGGAAATTTGCGGCGTGGCCCTCTCGTCCGGGGCCGCGCCATTGGGTCCAGTCGCCTGCTTGGGCAAGGGGAGTAAATAGACATAACAGGCAGATGAATTTTTGCAGTGACATTCAGTACTCCTGGAAGCCTGACCATGCATCAACCCGCGCAGGTCTCTTTGACGCATCCAGGCGTGTGATTAGTAGCGGGGGATGTTCTCGTCCACAGTTTGGGACCAGGCGTCTATGCCGCCTTGCATGTTGTAGACGTGCTGAAAGCCTTGCTGTGCGAAGTAATCGCAGGCTTGAGCCGAGCGTCCGCCGAAGTGGCACATGAAGATGATATGGGTTTCTTTGTCCCAGTTGTTCACCATTTCGCGAGCGAGATTCTGGTCAAGCAGCTCGAAGCCGTCGATGGATGCCTGTTGGCGTTCGTCTGGCGTGCGAACATCCAGACAGCGCACGCCTTCGCGGCTCATCATTTCCTTGGCTTCTGCGGGCGTGAGGTTTTTGGGCCTTGAGGGTGGTTTGGGGCCTTTTATCTCCCTGTCGGGGAAGACATCCTTCAACCATTGCTCCAGCTCACCGGATTCCCAGGATTCCCGTACAATGTCGCAGCCCCCAATGAACTCTTTGTTAATGTAGAGTTGAGGGATGGTGGGCCAATCGGAAAACTCTTTGATGCCCTGGCGGATGTCCATGTCAGACAAGACATCGAAATGCCCGAAAGGAATGTCATAAGCCTTAAGAATTTGAGTGACTTGATTTGAAAAACCGCATTGGGGAAAGGTGGGGTTTCCCTTCATAAAGAGAAAGACTTTCTCAGATGCGATCAGGTTTGATATCTTTTCCTTCAATTGAGCGTCCAAAAGCGACCTCCGAAAAAATCTGGCGGAAGAAGGGTCTTCAGCCATGAGATGGAGTCTGAATATACCTCATTTAGTCTGAATGGTAAAGTGCTGCGTCCTTTCATGGGTTTTAAAATTCCGACAGGGCCTGCTGTAAATTCTGAAAATAGCGCCCCATGTGAAGGCCGTCCATAAGGGCGTGGTGGACCTCTACAGAAACGGGCATTTTCATTTCACCCCTCTCTTTGCGATATTTTCCGAATACGATTTTCGGTATGGAGTCTTCTTTTGACATCCGCCTCGCATGAGAGAAGGATGTAAAGGACACCCAGGGAAGTACGGAATAATGAATGACGTCCAACATGTCGTCTCGAGCGTCCATCTTCAGATCGCCCGCCTTGTACTGGGCCAGGGTTTGAGACGCCAACCGTTCAAATTCTGGGTATTCCTTTCGATAGTCGAAATAGCAAAACCCAAAGGTCTCGTCCTCATTGAGCACGGTTGAGCCCGCAGATACGGTGTCGCAAATGATCACCTTTTCACCTTTCAGCCGATAGCGGAACGGTTCTAATTCGTTGGCGGCCTTCAAGGAGCAAAACAAGCTGGCGATAAAAAATGAGGCGTTTCGTTCCTTGACCGAATTGTACAAATGGGTCACGTCCACATCCGCGCAAACATTAAAAAAAGGGTGATCGTATTCCCTAAAAAACAGGTAGGTCTTTTTTCGAGGCCACGATGAGATATCCAATGTGCGAAACATGGGGGTATCCTTCTCCTAGTTTTGTTCAGGGTTCGCGATGGTGGGAGCATGGTTCAGCTCCAGGGGATGATTGGTGATAAACCGCTTTAGATCAGCCTGGTGTCTGGGCCGGCTGGAATATTCCAATGCATTGCAATAGGCGGCGTAAGCCTGATCCACATCCGTGCGTAATTCGTAGAGTTTGCCCAGGGCTTCTAAAACCGCGGCAGGCTCTTCGCCAAAAGTGCGTTGATCCACCAGAGCCCCTTTTTTTTCTCCTATGGCTCTTGCAGTCTCCAGTAGGAGCTCGGCGTCATTGAGCTTGTTGCTCTTCAGTTTCAGCCACGCCAGTTCCACCAAAGTTTCCTTGACCAGGGTCGGGCCGCCAGGGCCTGGGTAGTCGTATTGAAGCAGGTCTGTGAGCAGGGTTTCTGCTTCCTCAACTCGACCTTGGGCCGCCAGGATTTTGCCCAGAAAACAGACATAACCCAGCTCCTCGTTCAGATTTTCGGATGACGGTTTTTGCATGGCTTTGAGGATGGATTGTTCCGCTTTACTCCATTCCAATAATTCAGCCTGGCTTTGGCTTAACCCGTAGTATGCTTTTCGGATAAGCGGATGGTCCGTTCCCATGCGTTCTTGGGCCATTGAAAGGAGTTCCTGAAAGGACTTCTTCGCCTTGTTGGGCTCGCCAGTTTTCAGGTAGCACAATCCCAAATTCAGCAGAATGGGCGCTCGAATCAGGTTTTCGAGCCCGGCGTGACCCGCCATGGTGTAGGCGCTGTTGTATGCCTGAGCGGCCCTTTGGAACTGTTTGAGTTGAAAGTAACAATTGCCCAAGCCGGTAATGGGATTGGAGATGTTGGGGTCCTGAGAAGAGGAGGAGAGGCGATGTTCGATCTCCATTTCATACAACTTCACGGCTCTGTCCACATGGCCAAGGCGCTCATGAGCGGACGCCAGTTGACTTAGAGTGTACAAGGTGTGTTGATGGGCGGATCCCAGGGTATTGGATTGATCTTGGAAGGCGGCTTCGAGATGGATCAAAGCCTGCTCCTCTCTCTCCGCGAACAGAAAGGCCACTCCCAGAATGGAGCGTATTCTCAGGGTTTTTACATGGAGGCGACCCAGTTGGGCTCTGTTCAGTTCGAAGGCGATGTTCAATTGGTCGATGGCCTTTTGGTAGTCGCCCAGGCCGAACCAGGTACGCCCTAGCAGGTCCCGAATTTCAACTTCAAGCTCGGGATCCTTGAAATCTCCCTCTTCCAGAATCTGGACGCCGCGATCCAGGATATCCACAACCCGGGCGTCTACGCCTGCGTTGCGAGGATCAGCCGAACGCAGCATGGTTTTTAAAAACATGTTGAGTTTACTGGCTTTGTTTCCTGAGGCCAGAGCGTCCTCTTTAAATTTAACCACTTCCTCACGTGCTCGAACAGCCTGGAGCTGATGGTAACCAGCAAGGCCCAATCCCATCACTAAAGCCGCAACAGTGGTCAAGGATGCGAAGACCATCATGGTGTGGCGTTTAATAAATTTATCGATGCGGTAACCCAGGCCTGGGGGAGCGGCTGCAACCGGGCGATCTTCTAAAAAGCAGGTAATGTCCGCCTTTAATTGAGCCACGGAACTGTAGCGACGCTCCAGTTTCTTATCCATGGCCTTCATTACAATCCAGTCTAAATCGCCCTTGATCCGTTTCTGATCATAACCGTTGGTGACGACTTGACTGGGCCTGGGAGGCTCTTCTTCTCTACAGATTCGGTAGACCTGGTCCCAGGTCATTTCCTTAAAACGTTGTGGCTTAAGGGGGTGTTCTCCTACAACCAGCTCATAGAGAATCACGCCCAGAGCGTAGATGTCGCTTCGAGTATCCACAACCTGTTTTTCCCCACCGAGTTGTTCCGGGCTCATATATGGCGGGGTGCCAACCATGGCGCCGACCCGAGTTTCGAAAGACTGCTGAACCATGTCTTCGTCTAAAGCCTTGGCCAGACCAAAATCGATAATTTTCACACATGGTTCCCCATGCTCCATGGCCACAAGAATGTTGGAGGGCTTCAAGTCTCTGTGAACGATGGTTTTCTGGTGGGCATGCAACATGCCTTCACATAGCTGAAGGAACAAGTGGAGTCGTTGGTTCAGGCTGGACGTATTGCTTTTACAAAATTCGTTGATCGGTTTTCCGTCAACATATTCCATGGTGAAATAGGGCGACCCGTTCACCGTAAGGCCTGCATCATAGATTCGGGCTATATGGTTGTGGCTCATTAAAGCGAGAAGATGGTATTCTGCTTGGAATCGGGCCAGCATTTCTTCAGAAATCTTTTCGCGAGACACCACTTTCAAAGCGACTTCTCTTCGCGGATTATCCTGAGTAGCGAGGTAGATCGCGCCCATGCCCCCAACACCCAGAACACAATTGAGGGCGTACCCTTCCACTCTTTCTGGAAAAAGGGGTTTCCTCTTGGTTTCCTCGCCGAAAAGAACCTCCATGCCGGAGGGTTTCGGGGTAGGCAGCTCTCGGGTATTTTCGTCCATTCCGACAGAATTCGCCAGGGGTGGGCCGTGATAACTCAGGGTGGGAAAGGCGCTATCGTCCCGGTGGAGTCCATCCAATGACTTCATTTTCCAATTGGCGGAGGAGAGGAGAAACGAAACGGAGTCAGTTGGGTTGGGGTAGGTGTCCAACAGCATTTTCAAATTTTTGAAGAATTCCGGATCGGTTTTCTCCAAGTTGTCCAAATAGGCGCGCCGATCTTGATCGGTCAACTCAAGCGCCGCTGAAAATGCATTCCAAAGCCGATCCGAATCGGAGGTCATTGCTCGCTCCTGATATATCATGAGAAACGTCGAGGGCCTCGTAAACCTGTTCATTGTGACATACTTGACAGGAATGTGCAAAGCTTGTAGCGCGGAACAATGTTAGACCTGACATAGAGCTTCAGATTTTTGGGGTATTTTTAAAAGCAGAGTGGGCTGCTTAGAGGCGGATCTCAAGAAATGTACACGCTTTTGGCGGGGTTGTTTTAGGAGGCCTGTTAGTAGAAAATGAAGAGGTTGTTTCGTCTTAGTGGCTGGTTTTATTGTGGGTGTGGCGTATGAAGTATGTGGTTTGCCTGGAGGTTTTACAAAACCGGGCCGATTTGGGAAGGAGGCAAGTGGTGTAAATAGAACTTGCACTTTGTCAATTTGTACAATTGCGACTGGCTAAACTGTTCAGAATACGTAAGTTGAATTCTCTCGTGAATGGCGCAGCACTTTATTTGGCGTCAATTGTAGTTGACGGTTCAAAAAACGGCTTAAAAATATAAATTACAGGTCTATACTTTACAGGCGTTTGCGGCGGTTACCTTCTTTTGAGATTCGGCATGAAGATTGCAGTTTTGTTTTTGTCGATTTTTGACCTTGCGGATTTGCGAGGCAATATAAACAGACCGGGGGAGTAAAAATGAATCAGCAGAATGGCGTAGGTGAATGGTACGAGGTCCGAAGCAGCGCACAGGGTGATAGGATGGGGCGGATATTTGGCATGTTGGCTGGCGGGGTGTCATGACTCGAAGCGACGAATATTTTTATTCGCTATTTAAAGCGTGGCCTGATGTGTTTAAAGACTTTGCTAATTTGGAAATTAAGGGGGATTTGAATTTTGACGCCCTTTCTGTGAAGAAGATATCTGCTGATTTGGATGGCTTCTTTAGTAGTTCTCATCCCGAAACGCCCAATTACGTTGTTGAGTTCCACGGCTATTGGAAAAAGGGGTGTGATGTTTATTATCAGACGCTTTTGAAGGTTGGTCTTATTGGAAACAGGATGCCGGAAAAACCGGTTCATGCTCTGATTGTCTTTACTCACAAACATTTTGACTCCAAAACCCAACCATGGCATGAATTTGCACGTTTAAATCGGGCTGGATTTCATGTATTATATCTAGAGGATGTTTTAGAAACATTGGGGCGAACGAAGCCCGATCATCCCCTTAATTATGTTTTTACCCCTTTCCTTGCGGACAATCAAAGCCTTAAAGTGGAGGTGGTTGCCAGTTACCGAAAGTTAAAACAAGTCCAATTGCCCAAAAAGGTGAAGACTGCTTTAGAAGAGATCTTTGTCGGTTGGATGATGGAACGTTTTAAAATGGAAACAAAAAAGGAGGCATACCAAATGTTAGCAGAAATGACGCCTATCGAAGAAACGGGCATCTACAAAGAAATTCTGGGTGAAGGTGTTGAAATAGGGCGGAAAGAGGGACGTCAAGAGGGGAGAAAAGAGGGACGTCAAGAGGGGAGAAAAGAGGGACGTCAAGAGGGGTTTGAAAAAGGCATTCAAGTATTGAAGAGCGCTTATGAAACTGGTGTCATTACAAAAGAGGTCTGTGACACTTTAGTGGCTCAATTTAAGTAAGTTGGGGTGTCTTGTCCATGTCTCGTATTTGGACCATCCAACCTTTGACCATGATATCGTCGGGGTTGAGTTCTAAAACTTTCACGAACATGTCGAGGGCTGTTTCATAAGAGCCGATAAAGTAATGGCAAACACCTAGATTGTAGAATTTAAAATCTTCAGGGCCGAATAATTCAATAGATTTTTGGAAATGAGGGATGGCCTGTTCGTATTGCTTTACCGCTTGGTATAGTGCGCCGATATTAGCGAATAAATCGACACTCAAAGGCGTGTGATAATATTGATCGACGATTTTGGGCAGACCGGCCAGGAGATCATCGGTTATGGCGTCCTGACTTTGCTTGACAAGGCTGAGGATGAGGTCGAAATGCTGATTGAAAATTTCAGGGTCCCAGTGTGTCATGTTCAGGTAGGAAACCAGAGTTTCTGCGGAGCAGGATAGCCTGTTTTGAAACAGGTGCCAACTTAGATTGAATAAGTCTCCCGGGCTGAAAGTATTGAAAAAGATGTGCATGGCCTGTCTTGTTTGAGGAAGCTCCTCCATCTTATTGCCTGCAAGGAAGGCGGAGGTGGCCACGCCGAGCGAACCTGACTGGTGAAAGCTGTCCCCGCCTCGCCTCTTGTAGTAACATCCCATTAGATGGAAATCGACTGTGAAAGAAAATGCAGGTCCGTGAAGGGCGATTGAGGGTTCCGTGCGGCGGTGTCTTCTACGGCCTGATTCGAAACCTTTGTCGTTTGCTATGAGCAGATAGCGCTCATTTAGGCGTTTTGCCAGTTTTTCTATTCCGCGTAAAGCGTTCACTGGGAATAGAATAAATGACTGATGGTCCTCAAGTTTCAATTCTTCTAAAATGTCATTAAAGGCGGGCTCTTGGTATAAAGGCCCAGATGTTTTTTGATAAACCGGTCTTCGTCCCATATCTTTAAGAGTGGTCAATGCGTTTGAAATAGGGTCGTGTTGGGGATTAAAAGCTGATTTTGGCACCAGTCCTGCTAGAAGTTGACCGTCATTTACCTGGAACAGGTCCTGAGGGATGGAGTCGAAAAAATAGTTTGCCAGGATTACCGGGGGATTGGGAAGTGTGCTGATGGATTCTCCGCTTACACTTAAAGTGAGGTCTTCATCATTTCCAAAGACATACTTCGCAAAATCCAATTTCCCCGATGAGATGTAGGGAGCCAGAGCCTTGTGACTTTCCCAAAACTGAATGTTCTTCTCTGCCATGTCAGTCATGATATAGCGGATTTTTAGTTCCTGCATTTCGAGCCGGGCTTGAAGCTTCTCCAGTTGCATCATCATGAAGAACCCGAATTGGCCCGTTCCTGCTCCTAACTCTACAATATGAAATGGATGTTCAATGGTCGCCAATCCATTGTTGATAAGGTCTTTAAAGTAATGCAGCGCAGCCTGAGCGCAGGCGTGTGCGATGGATGGGGTGTTGGTGGCCCCATAGGGAACCACTTTCCAGGCGTTTATCCCCTGATCCTTGTAGTAGTTCTTTAATCCATCCCAAAGATCACATTGGGAAAGAGGCG
>JBNKOV010000151.1:0-9592 GCA_050294955.1 Holophagae bacterium | reverse complement strand
CCTCTTCTTTTTCCAACCCCTGAATCGTCTGGCCCGTTTGCGCTTGCAGGAGCTTGCCGAGTACCGCTGCGACGATTGGGCCGCAAATCATACCGGGAATCCCCTTGCCCTTGCGAAATGTTTGACCGAAGTCGCTCAATGGCGGCTTGGCGAATCACCGCGCTATCCCGTTCCGGGCATGGCGGCCAAGCGCTCTGAATTAGGTGTGCGTGTTCGGCGTCTGGTGGCTCAAGATCGAAACCTGAACCCTCGAAATAGCACGCCAAGAGCATTGATCTCTGTGGTTTGCGCAGTGCTGGCCCTTGTTGCATTCGCCGTTCCGGGGTTTCGTGGGCGAGCGGATGTTGAAGTCGCGCCAATGCCTCAGTACAACGCTGAACTGGTTGAGTTTAATTTGGAGACGCTTCCCAAACCTGCGACGCCGCCCGCATCGCCTAAACCGAATGTTGCCGTTGCGCCGCCATCACAGTTTCGTAAGCCCATTGCAGCTCCCAAGCCTGTGGCGGAAGTTGCGGGGGCCGCAGTTGCAGCGCCCAGAGCCCAACCTTCTGCTTTTGAAGCGGTTTCACCCGAGTCAGCTCCCCAAGCCTGGGATATAAAAAGTAAGCCTTTGCCAGAGCCTGCGCCTTCTTCCAGGCTGGCTTTAACGCCCGTGGTTTCGTCTATTTCTCACGAGGATCGGGTTGATGCCCTTGAGTCCAAATGGGAATCTCAATTGGAAGCCTTCGCCGTTGAGTTTGAACAAACCGTTGAGCGATTTGAAGATGAGCTGGATCGGGTCGTTGACCATGCGGAAGACAAAATGGAAAAGAACCTGTGGCGTCGTATGCGTGAAGACGCCATAGAAGAGAAGTTCGACGTTTTTGAAGATGAGGCGGACGACATCCTAGACCATATAGAAGAGCGCCTAGACGCCATAGAAGATCAGTTTGATGATGCCTTGAATAACCTTACGCCCCAACAGATGGAGCATGTTTCCGATATGGAGAAGGCTTTGGAAGTTTCCCTGAAGCAATGGCGCAAGGAATATCAGAGCGAGATGGGGAAATTAGAGAAAAAACTGGCGCGGCTAAAACGAAAATACGCTTAATCAAGGCGCCACGCAAGCATTGTCGATCAAACGAACGCCATTGAGCCAGGCTCCGAGAAAGATCCGCGTTTCTTCTTTTAACTCATTGGTTGGCTCAAGCAGGACGGGCTCTCTGAAGTCAAGATAATCAAGTTCCAAGCAATCCGGCCAGGCGGCTTTGAGTTCTCGGGCCAGCTTTTGCGCATCGCGTTCGCCCCGCCTATACGCCTCCTGAGCATTTAAAATAGTGCGGTAGAGTGTGAGCGCTGGTTCTCTGTCTTCAGGACGAAGACGAGCGTTTCTGCTGCTCATGGCAAGGCCGTCTTCTTCCCGAATGAGCTCGCCTCCCACGACTTGGATATTTAAGTAAAAATCAGACACCATTTTCCGGATGATGGCCAGTTGCTGAAAATCCTTCTCGCCGAACCAGGCAGCGTCGGGCTGAATGATGTTAAAAAATTTCAGGACCACAGTGCAGATGCCGCCAAAGAATTGAGGCCTGCTGAGTCCGCAGAGTCGTTTCGCCAAATCTCCAGGGGTTACCATGGTCTGACTGCCGGGAGGATAGAGGTCATGGACTTCGGGGTACCAGACAAGATCGGCGCCTGCTTCCTTGGAGAGCTGGAAGTCGCCCTCGGGGTTGCGAGGGTAGGTATCCAAATCTTCATTGGGTCCAAACTGGGCAGGATTCACGAAAATAGAGACCACGGTGTAATGGCCTGCTTGAGAACAGGCCTCAATGAGGGATTGATGACCTCTGTGCAGAAAACCCATGGTGGGAACAAAGCCAATGGTTCTTCCCTGCTGACGAGCTTTTTGGATAAGCGCCTTAAGGCCAGCTGTATCTGAGTGATGTTGATGCGTCATGAAACCATCTCCGGTTTGGAGCAGCAGCCAGACGAGCGCGTCATATCCTGTCCTGCAGGCTCATGTAAGGCGGCTGCTCCAGTGAATTCAGGCGTAAATTTTAAACTGCCTTGTTTTGGCATTGGGTTTGTAGGATTCCGAAAGGGTGGGGAAGGAGCCTTCTCGAACGGCTTGACAATAGGCTTGCAAAGCATCGCCGCCGGTTTCACCAAGTTCCGCGAATCGTCTCACAAACTTTAACTTGGGTCCCATGGTCAGACCCAACAGGTCGTGTGTCACCAATACCCGACCGCCACATTGAGGACCGGCCCCAATTCCGATGGTTGGTATGTCCAGCAAATCGGTAATTTCACCGGCAAGATCATAAGGGATGCATTCTAGAACAATCGAGAAGACGCCAGCGTCCTGCAAAGCCAGGGCCTCTTCCTTGAGCTGTTCTCTTTCATCCAGTTTCTTGCCTTGGACCTTGAAGCCGCCCAGGGCGTTTACCGATTGTGGCGTAAGACCAATGTGGCCCATGACCGGTATTTCTGCATCCAGAAGCGCGCTGATCATGGGGATGCGTTTCTTTCCGCCTTCCAACTTTACCGCGTCCACGCCGCCCTCTGTGATGATGCGACCAGCGTTCCGGATGGTTTCTTCTCTGCTGACATGGTAGCTGAGATAGGGCATGTCTCCGATAATGACCGCATTCTCAGCGCCCCTGGCCACTGCTTTGCAATGATAAATCATTTCATCGACAGTCACGCTTAGGGTATTTTCCTGGCCTTGGATCACCATGCCCAGAGAGTCGCCGACAAGGATCATGTCCGCGCCTGCCTGGTCTACCATAGACGCCATCCAGCAGTCATAGGCGGTGAGCATGGTCAGGGGTTGCTTGCTCCCCACTAGTTGAGGAATGCTTTTCCTTTTCATATATGGCTCCTACTACAAGCCCGATTCTTTCGGGTCTCATGTAATTGCTGTATGGATTGGCTTTGTGGCTTTTGGTCACCGGAACCTCTCGATGCCTGTCTGCTCTGGCCTATCCTTGAGGATTGCCAAAACGAGACTTGAACGCCTCGGCCGTCATCCAACTCTCTCATTCTACCATAATTTTTCCTGTGCGCTTCAAGCTCGTTTTTTGAAAATCCGGAAATGATGACATTTTCAATCTAAAACCGACTTTTTAGTCGCATTGCCAGGAATCCAAAATAAGGCCACTATTTTAATGAATCTATTTTAAGAATGCAAATAAGTGAGGCATTTTCGAAACTCTTGTTGAAAATAATGGAAAAATAGATGACAATGAACATAGTGAAGACTTGAAGTAAAGGAGGTTTTGAGTTACATCGACCATTAAATTCTTTTATTTATTGCATTTGTATTTATTGGAGTCTTTTTGTGGCTCCTGGTCTGATGAAGGTGTTGTCCGGAGGTAGCCGTTGATTATCCGTCAGTTTTTTGATCCTGTATCACGGGCGTTTTCTTATATCGTGGGCGATGACGCCACCCTGAAAGCCGCCATCATTGATCCCGTAGCAGAGCATGCCGCCGATTATTACGACCTATTGGAAGATCTCGGGTTGCAGCTTGTTTATATTTTGGAGACGCATCTCCATTCGGACCATCAAACTGGCGCTGGCATTCTCAGGGAAGTTACAGGAGCCCAAACCGCGATACCCGAAAAAGCTGAGGGTTATTATGCGGATCTCTTTCTTAAAGGGGGAGATACACTGGTTCTGGGCGATAGCGTCATCTCTGTCCACGAAACGCCTGGCCATACCATGGCCTGTGTTACCTACAGCGTTGGCTGCGGGCATCTGTTTACTGGGGATCTTCTATGGATTGGCGATGCAGGGGAAACGGAAACGCATTTGGGCGGTTGCGCCGTGAAGCATTTCCAAAGTATCACCCAAAAACTCTTTTCCTTTCCCGATCACTATCGGGTCTATCCCGGTCATGGCGCTGAAGGCGATTTATACACCACTATTGGGCGAGAGAAACAGGATAATCATGTGATTGCTGGAAGGGATCTATCATCATTCATGGCGATCATGAAAGATCGAGATAACAATACCGGAGGCATTGAGAGCGATACTCTCTCCGATCTGGTTTTGGTTTAGGCGGCCTTAGCCTTTTCATCTCTGTTTTGTAATCTGCCAGTCTGAGCAGTGTTTGAGTCTTTTATTGCTCCCCTTGACTTTATTGTCTGTTTTTCTCCAGAAATAATAAGTCGTCAAATTTTAAGAGTTGATCCAGCTACCCAATCCATTCTCTGGTCATACCAGGTTGGGGAAAAGATGAATCAAAAAAGGGACGGCGCTTTCAACCAGGCCTCACAAGGCATGGCATGTCTCCACGGCTTGAGGAGACACATGGAAAATTTAGCAAGATTTGCTCATGGTTCTACTAAATCACAAAAATGGGGATGTACTCGAGGGCATGTTAAAAACAGAGCCCGAAATATATATTAAGGTCAGGGACTTTCAGGTCAGGTTTAACGTAGAATTGATCATGGCCGAGGCAATGAATATTAATGTGAGGAGTCAAAGGGTGTATAATCGCGGAACTGATGCCCAAAAGCCAAGAAATATATTGTATAACAATGCTGAGTTAGAGCAATAGAGCAAACTATCTTGCTATAGGCGCGATAGCGTTGTATGTACCTAAATGGGGTGTGCCACTATAGTTGGCGTGGCATGATAGGTTTTATGAGACAGGCCTTGGGTCGTCATGGAGTAGCTTTAGTTGGATTGAGGATGCAACAATCGAGAAATTATTCACATAAAGTGCATATTTGGCGTGGGATAGCTTATTTTTACACTTTTGGCGACTGGAGCGAAGAAACACCAGGTTATAATGAATGGAAAGCCAGTTTAAGTTGCTTTAAATTTTGTTTTGAGGAGAAACCAATGAATAAAAAGATGAACCTTCAGAGTCTTGAGGTTAAGAGTTTTGTAACCAATCAGCCCAATTCGCAGGCATTGAAGGGAGGCGGTGGCTCTGGCCCAACCTGCAATCAGTGTCTTTCAGGATCCATCAACTTTTGCATATACGAAAGTGATACTTATTGCTAATTATTAAAGCCGGTGCTATGTACTAAAATTGCATTGCCGGCTACATTAGCGCCAAACGTTTGGTTTGCGGGTTCTTGAACCAACACCAACCATTCACTTAGGGTTTTGTTAATTAAACATCCCCCAAAAAAAACGGCCCCTCAAAAGGGGCCGTTTCTGGTAAAAAATCTATCGTTCACGGGTTACAGGGCGGGATAGCTCTGCCATTAAGCAGCTCCGCGAAATCCGCAACCGTATTGATTGGCCAGGTGTCCAGAGTTATCACAGAGAAGGTGGTGCAGGCGGTTTGCCCGTCTGTGGTTACGAAGGCTCCTGTGGACTGGATGATGCCAATATCGGAGAGGGCCTGGGTAGAGGTAAGATGGTTGTTGTCCAGGTGGATGGTGTCACCGATCTTAATCCCTGATTCACCGGGCAGGTTGGCCAGGGCCGCAAGACTTGCAATATCGCAAATCTGGTTGTTGGCAATGGACAGGAAGTTAATATTGGCAAGGGTTGAAAACGCGTTGGCGTCCTCGATCTGGTTGTTGGATAGGTCGAGGCGTTCCAGATTCACCATAGAAGCAAGCGGGTTGCCCGTGGTGACATCGGTAATCAGGTTGTTGGAGAGCCTCAGATCTTTCAGTTCTGTCAAGCCGGAGAGCTGTTCGATATCGGTAATGAGGTTGTTTGCCAGAGACAGAAACTCAAGGCCAATGAAGAGGTGAATGCCGGAAAGATCGGTTACAGCGCTGTTTGAACGGCAGAGGCAGTCCAAATGGGTTGTTCCCAGAACCAAATCAGCAGTGAGGGGTTCTGAGGCAGCCAGGCCGAAAGAGCTGCGGATGCAAGCTCTCAGGTTGTCGTCCAGAATAAAGGTGGAAAAATCTGTTTCGGGATCAACGGTGCCGCCTCCGGTGCCGCCGGTGCCGCCGCCAGTGCCAGAACCTGCGTCGGAGGGCAGAACATAGAGCACTACCAGTTCCTCGGCGAAGCCTGGGCAACCTGCTGGAATAGCGTGCCCTTTCACTCGGATGTTGATTTTGGTTATCAATTCTGTGTCGAATATTTCACTGAGCGGCCGCAACACGTTAAGTTGGCCCAGAGTAGAGCCTTCCGCGTCGATGGAAAAAGCAGTTGTCACATCCTCGGGAGTGGCCCCAGGAACGACTTGACCCGCATCCACCCAGGCTTCCTCAATCCAGACCGAATCTAGGTTGTGGGTGTCAACTGGGAAACCAATTTGATCGTCTGGCAGAGCAATGGACGAGACAAATCGGGTCTGCGTTGCCGGAATGTGGCCGCAATCACCTATGCCTACAGAGATAACCACATCTTCTCCCAAACTGGGGCCGTCTTCATTGCCAGCCTCTACCTCAAGGGTAAACAGCTCTGGGTTCGTGGTGAAGGAATCGGGGTCAAAGTTCGCGGCAATGGAGAGTTGTCCCTCGTTGTCCAGCGTAAAAATGCCGCTACTGTTGCCGCCTAAAATATTCCAATAGGTTGGATCGCCAGAGGCTTGAAGGGGTTGCCCAATCGGAGCGCCAATAGCGTGGGTGCTTAAAATAGACCGAACCTGTGCGGGATAAATCGTGGGATGATCACCCTCGATGATGTGTACAATAACATCTTCCTCAATGGAGGAGCCATTTGCGTTAAACGCCTGCATGGTGAGGGTTATGTCTGTTTGTAATCGACCGGGGAAGAAGGGTTGCAAGGGGCGGAGCACCGTGAGCTGACCGTCGCTTGCCACTTCAAAATACCGCTCGTCCGCCGGAAAGATGCCGTTATTGTCTTCAAAGGTAATGGCCCAAGCTTCTGGTTCCAGTGTTGCGAAAAGCGGCGCGCCAACGGGATCGCCAACAGCTGCATTGGTTACCACCGAGCGTTCTTGACCCGCTAGAATGACCGGACCGGCAGTGGTTGCAGCGTCCAAGATAACAATAACTGAAACACTTTCTGGCCCAGATGCGCCGGCAACGTTGAAGGCCTCCACGGTCAGATCGATGGCGACCGTATTATTCACGGAGACCAACGGCTCCAGGCTGCGCAGCACTTTCAGCTGACCGGAGTTGTCTAAAGTGAAAAAGAAATCGTTAACGGGAACCCCTGGGGCCGCTGTGTTGTCTTCGTTGTTTAAGGTCCAACCCGAAGGGTTTTCAGTCGCAAAAAGCGTATCACCTACATTGCCGCCGATAGGGGCAGATGACAATACCACCCGGGTCTGGTTGGCTGGGATGACAGGTGGGTCTTGAGCCCATACCATCGTCGGGAAAATAAGGAAAAACACCAGATAACGCATGCCTGAAACTCCTTAGTAATCGGCTTTGGCTTTGTATTGCTCCGACAAAATCATTCCGGAAACTTATCCCAAACAATTTAGCATACTTATGGATAAATGCCAAATTTTTTGTTAACCCAGCCACAGGAAACCCGTTTTTTGTAAGAGAAATCACGGTTTTTTTGTTTAATCAGGGTGAAAATCAATCCAGTTTTCGGGGGCTGGGGCAAATAGTCGCTGGTTTTCTTGTTTTCGTCGTTCATCTTCAAGGAAATGAGGGGCTTGATTTTCTCTCTTTTCTTGTAGCTCATATTGATTTTCAGAGGTTCTCTTTTTAAAATCTACCTTAGAATCATCGGCGAAAATGACATGGCCAGGGTACTATGCCCAAAAAACCCTCTGACCCCTCCCTTCTACCTTAACTTTAATTCACCTTCCCAAATAATGTAAGCTAAACCTCAGCGGTTCACTAGGCAAGAGTCAGGATGCAGGAGGCAAGTTGGGTAATAGAAAGCAAATGGAAATCAATTCCATGTACATGAATGCCGTAAATGGCATTATCATGCCCAACAATAGCTTTTATCGTGGCCAGACAAATCTGGACCCAAACAAACCGGTATGGCTTGTCCAGGTGCGTCAGGGCAGGAAATCCGTGGATTTAACCCACCCTGACAATTGGAATTCTAATATCGGCTCATGCCGCGATTTGGCCCTTGGGCTCCTTGTCCAAATGAACATCGCATTGAGGAAAGGCAATAACAATGCCATGCTCTTCGAGCGCTTCCTTTATTTCTTTATAGAGGCGGAACCGCACGTTCCTCCAGTTGGGTCGGTGGATAAAGACCCAAACCATCATGTTCACCGCACTGTCGTCCAGACTGCGAACCCCAACAAAGGGAGCAGGATCGTCAAGGAGTAGGGGATGGGCCTGGAGCATTTCGTCCAAGACCTCGATCACCCGATTTAAGTCATCCTCGTAGGCAATATTGAAATTAAATTCCACGCGCCGCACTACGTTCGACCAGATATTGGTAATCAGGCCGCCATTAATCACCGAATTTGGGAGAACATGGCAAAGGTTATAGTCATCACGCAGGATGGTGGTGAACAGATGGATTTCCTCAACCGTGCCTTCAATGCCCTGCAACCGGATCATGTCTCCCTTCTTAAAGGGTTTGAAGACCACCAGCATGATTCCCGCCGCAAAGTTGGACAGACTTCCCTGCAGCGCCAATCCAATAGCCAGACCGGCGGCGCCGACCATGGCGACCAGGGAGTTGGTTTGCACGCCCACCTTTCCCAGCGCCATAAGGACCACAAAAGCAATTAAGCCCATATAGCTGAAGTTGGAGATGAATTTGGCCACCGTATCCTCGATGCTCACCTTCTCCATCGCATTGCCCAGGAATCCTACGATCAATTTTGCAATCCATCGTCCAATAATAAAAATGAGAATAGCCGAAATCCATTGCACGACGACCGGGTATTCCTCGATAAATTTACTAATCTCAACGTCCATGATTCGCTCCTTGCACAAAGCCTTCTTATAAACCCCCCCATTTAAAATCTGGCTATGGCTCAATGGGAAGAGCTGGAGCCAAACAACCGTGGCAGAAATAGGTGGTATCTTTAGAAATATCAGCGCAGACCTTGGGTGTCAAGGTCTTTTTCACGTCACTCATTTCTCTGATGACTGCGGTCAACAAGACAGCTAACTCACGAGGCTCCGATTTTGCGATGGGAGCGGGTGCAAAATTAAGAACCCGGTTTAAGTGGCAAGAGGCGTGAGATGCATGGGTTAACAACATCGAATTTGGAGCTGTGGGCAGGCTATTTCTCGAAAAAAGACTCTTAAAATGAATTACGGTTGCGCTCGGTCTTCAATATGAATAAGGCCAGCAATATTTACGGGCTTGGCCCCTGTAGGTAAAAAGGCATGAGTGAAATCGGGTTCAGTATCCCTTAAGGGCTTCGACCAGGTCAGGCGATGGTTTTGCTCCCAGTGAAATGGCTTTTTTCAGGTGCGAGGCGGCCTGCTGCGGTTTCCCCGTTATGAGGTATAATTGGGCTAGATTATAATGGGCGTCGCCCGCTTGGGGGTTTAAGGCTACTGCCATTTTGAATGATGTGATGGCGCCTGGAAAATCCTTCTTTATACCCAGAATGGCTCCCTGGCTGTTGTATGCTTCAGCCATGTTTTCGTCTAACTCGATGGCTTGCCTATATTGGGTCAGGGCCTGATCCAGCCTTCCAGCTTTGTGATGCAATAACCCTATTTGGAAGGGGATGAGCGGATCTTCCGGAGCTAGCTGCCGGGCTTTTTCAAACGCCTGCAGG
>JBNKOV010000150.1:0-9679 GCA_050294955.1 Holophagae bacterium | reverse complement strand
GGCCAGAATGGCGCCCACCGCCTCCCGATCACCACGATGCTCTCGGTTTAAAGCGCCGTAAAAGGCGAAATCGGCCAGGTAGGTCATCACCACCCCGCAAATCACCATAAATGACATAGAGAGAAAGAAAGGGCTGGTGTAATTGAGGCGTGTTCTATTCTGGTGCGTTCGTGTCTTCTGGCTCAATCTAGCCCTAAAATGCCTGGTGCAAAAGGGGAAGGCCGCCAAGCAGATCGCCAGACCCACCGATGCGGCCAGAATGAAAAAGGCGTCCTCGGTCACCTTGCCCACCAACAGCCGGTAGCTGAAAAAACCCAAAAGGGACACCAGGGATTGGCCGCTGCCAATGAGCGCGTTCAACCGTTTGCTCTGCTCCAGGTCAAAACACCTGCCGGCAATGCCCCAAAAAGCGAGATTGGTGACCGCCGCCATGGGGACCACGAGGCAATTCATGGCGAAACCCACCCAATCGGAATGGCTGATCCAAAGGGCCAGGGTGAAGAAGAGGCAGGTAATCAGACAGAGCCCCAATGTGGCTGGCAAGGTGATACGCAGGGAATGGGACCTTTGAAAGCGGGAGTAGGCGTTAACGAACAGAAACCCCAAAATACCCTGAATTAAATAGAGTTTGGGAAACCAGGAGGCATTGAAATTGGTAAGGAACAATGCGCCGGATACGACTGTGAACAGTGAAAAGAACAGGCCCTGGCCGAAGGAGAAAAGCACCAACAGGGCCACAATGGAACCCTCGCCCGGTCGGATATTGAAGATGGTGTTCAGTCGGCTCGACATGGCCAGATCCCTCTCGTGATGTGGGTCAGGTGGGGAGTGTAGGGGAGTGGTTGGGGTTCGGTTGGCCCTTGTGATAAAGGCCGAAGGCGGGGTTGCCAGAGTTGGTGTTCCGCCGCTCATGGGAGCGAGCTTTCACGCCTCTGAAATGGGCGATCAAGAAAAAGGCAATAGCCAATAACGCCAGAAGACCCATGGCGATAGCAATATTCCTTCGCATTTTCAATTGCCGTCTCTGGGCTTTCTCTTTTCTAACAATCGCATCGTCGCGGGCCTGTCTGCTGGTCTCCAGAAAGAGCATGGCCCGTTCGTAGGTCGGGTCGTGGCGAGCGCCCCAGGCGGGCGTGGGTTTGAACTCCTCCTTCCAGCGCAAGGCTGTTTGCAGTTCCGGGTCGCGCCATAGGCCGGATAGTCCTTCGTGATAACGGCGAGAACTGACAACCAGGCGCTTGTAGATGCGAGCCGCCCGCACCTCTGCGTCGCCCCAGTCCGCCAGACGGTTCCAAACCCGCATGAGGCTTTCATGGGTAATGTCCACAACTGATTGGGGTTTTAAGGGTTCAGAGGCTGGCGGCAAGAGGAAGGACCGCCCCGGGGCTCTGAAACACTCTACAACTTGGATAACCTCTTCAATGTCAATGCCCCCAATTTCTGCGATCTCATCCACCCGAGAAGGTCTGCGCATGCCCCGTCCTCCGGAACCCATAAACGTAAGCGTCTCAAACACCTTCTCGGCGCAGAACCGCATGCGTCCTTCATCCAAATCTCGATAGGCTTCTTCAGCGTGTCTGGAAAGCGCCTCCTCCATCGCTCCCACGGCCCGGTAATGTTCCATGTCCATGGGCTCTTCCCGGCCGTGATGGGTTTCCCAGTAATTCCAGGCCCGCATGAGGGCGTGTTGGACCACCGGAAGCGGATCGAAATGGCTCCCCATGTCGTTAACCAACTGGTTCACTAAACGCTTACTGATTTTGCCGCCACCCACCGCCACCGGCCCGGTAATGGCCAGCCCCCGCTGTTCTCGATTCATGCGGGGAACCAGGAACGTATTGCGATTGATGGCCTCCACCAGACCGGGAAACTCGGCGCAATCTTCCAGGAAATCCGAACGCATGGCGACAATGATATAGATCGGCGTATTCTGTTGCGGCGCACTTAGCAGAAGTCGTGTAAAAGCAAGCGCTTCATCTCTGTCGAGACGGGCCTCCTGGTCAAACCTGAAAAGCTCCTCGAACTGGTCCACCAGAATCAGCAGATTCTCTCCTTCCTTCATGCTCGACTCAGCCACAAAATCGGCCAGACCCCGGGATCCCCGCCTCAATACCGCGCCTGCAAGTGCAAGCGCTTGAGAAGAGGGCGGTTCCCCAGTCTCAGCCTCAATCAGGGCGGCAGCCAGACTGTCCACGGGATGGTCCCCTGGGCTCATCGTCGCCGTGCGCCACAGCGCCCCAACCCTGCCGAGATGGCCCGCCCTCAATGCGGGAATCAGCCCACTGCGAACCAGGGAGGATTTGCCACTGCCTGACGGACCGACCAACGCCAAGAACCGGTTTAACCGCAATATCTTAATTAAAGAGCGAACCTCCTCTTCTCTAGCGAAAAACAAATGCTTCTCATCACTCTGAAAGCTGCGTAATCCCGGAAACGGGTTAAATGACTCAGCGGGGCAAATGGGAAACGGCTCACCCTCCTTCATATACCTCAAAAACCCCTGCAACCCCTCCTTAGAGCAGCTCGGCGATCCAGCAACCCTGAGCAAGTCTAGGCCCAGGAACCGAAACGGCGGAGGATCCCCAGAGCCCCCATAACAAACCCCTATAGCCCGAAACGGCCTCTGCCTTCCATAACCCACCGCCTTCCTAAGTTCAAGTAAATGAACGTCTAGCCAGGATTCTGCACCTTGGGGCAGAAGAAAGAGAACCGCCTCAGAAGACACAAGAGAGGCCTGATGAAATTGCAAACTGTCCTCGTCCTCTCCAAAAGACAGAGCCACCTGCAGTTCCGAGTCCAGTTCACCCAAAACCTCAGCAACCGAACGACAATCATCCCCGTGAAAAGGATGACCAACCACCAATAAATCAGGCCCTTGCGCCAAATTTTCGTTGCGTTGCACTCCAGCCTCGTCCTGAAGACGACGGAACAGAATCTCCATGAACTCCACCAACGAGCCCTGGTAGATATCGGCGCAGCCGTGGGCCGAGGCGTCCCAGGCCTGGTCCAAAAACCGGCGCTGCCTCATATCCTCAAGGACCAGGTCTGGCCTAATCCAAATCAAGCTATTCAAGGCATTAACGCGGCACTGTTGGGACGCAAGCAGCAGTTCCAGCTCCATCATGGACCGCTTGGAGCCCTGTGGCGGTTCGCCGTAGCGTCTTCCCACCAGATGCACCGAGAGGTTGCTCCTTGCCATCAACGACTCAACCTCCCCTTGAAACGCCGCCTCGTCAAGGATGGGCATGTGCTCTGGAACAACCCGATGGCCGTATTGCTTTAGCTCCCGAATGACTGTATTCCGCTCCTCTGAAAGGTCTTCACTCGCATGGGCCACAAAAATGGTCATGGGCTCGCTGGCGGGGATAGCGCCACTCTCCCCATCGCTCAAGGTCTCCATGAGATCGTGGGCGAGATCGTCCAAGCGACTCCAATAGCAGGCGCTAAACTCTTTTGAACTGTCAGGCTCTAGTGGGCTTATGGCGCCTGTGTCCACATCCAGCCTGTAGAATAGATATCCACAGAAACTCTCCAGGGCTGTCTTATGGATCTGATGGTCTATAAAGCTTTTAAATACACGAAATACGCGCCTGGAATGAATCATGGCGTCGTGACTCGGCGGCCGGTTGGGGGAATAGATGGAAAGCGTCACGTCCACCGGGTCCTTCTCGGTTTCGCCCGATTCTTCCACCTCATTGCAGACCTGCGGGGGCTGATGGGATAGCTGGTTTAATCGAAGCTGCAAAGCCTTCTGGAAACTGGTAACCCAGCCGTCGTTGTCCCTGCGAGGCAGATCGTCTGTGGCCGAATATTGAATGACGATTTTCTGTGGAGATATCATAACCAGACTCTTGCGATGGATTTAGCCGAGAATTGACCTGCATTATGAGGCGGTCGAACAGAGTTTCTGGTGATATTCTCCCACAGACGAGCCACCTTTACGAGTGGATTCTTTTCTGAGTAGCTTTTTTCATGGGGATTTCTTTTTCCCGTGCATATCGCGCATTGTCTGGCGCCTGCTGCGCTTCTGGTCTCAAAATCTTGGCTGATCCCGTTTTTATGAAACGCCCAGTTTCTCCTCAACCGAGGCTACCTTTTCCGCCATGGTCTGAGCGCGGTCGGTTCGGGTTCCCAATTTGACCGTGGTCGAGATGCGGGGCGCGCCCATCTCGTGTAGGGCTTCATGGCAGGCTCTAATGGCGAAAAACACCGCGTCCCAATCGCCTTCCACGTTGGTGCCGTAAGCGTGTAGCTGGTAGGTGAGCTGTCTTTGCTCAAAGATTTCCTGGCATTTCGCGATGTAGGGAGACAGGGAAACCCCAACCCCTATAGGTACGATGCACACATCTACGATGACCTTCATAACGACCTCCCGCGCCAAATGTGGCCCTCATTATAACCCGAACAAAGGCCATTCTACGCCATTGGATGGGTGATTGGGACTGGATCTTCTTGAAAAACATGGGGGTTCGTCTTAAAATCAGAACAGGGCGTAACTGGCGCTTTCAATGAATTTGACATGGGCGGAGCGGATTTATGAAATTGGGTATTTTGGGCGGCGGCTCCTGGGGTACGGCGTTGGGCATTCTTTGGGCTCAAAAGGGCCATCCCGTTCAGTTATGGATTCGAAACGCGCAGGACGCCGAGACCTTTGAAAAAGAGAGACGCAATACGAAATACCTGCCGGACACCCCCTTTCCGGATAACTTAACCGCCACCAACGATTTAGAGGGTGTCATTAACAACAGTCAGTTGATTTGCCTGGCCGTGCCCCTGCAAGCCTACCGCGCTTTTTTGCGGAAGATTAAGGATCAGTTGGCCGATTACCACCAGATCCTCATCTTGTCGAAAGGCATTGAGCTGGAAACACACCAGTTGCCCACACAGATTGTTTTGGATGTCTTGGGCCATGAATGGAAGAACCGAACCTATACCCTCAGCGGCCCCAGTTTTGCCAAAGAGGTGGCCGAACTCATGCCCACCACCGTGGTCCTCGCCGGCAATAACACGGAACGATTGACAACCCTGCAAAAGGCCCTCAACTGCCCAACCTTCCGCATGTACCGAAACCGGGACGTGCCAGGAGTGGAGCTTTGCGCCGCATTGAAGAATGTGATTGCCATCGCCAGCGGCATGACCCAAGGCCTGAACTTGGGCTCCAACACCATGGCCGGTCTCATTACCCGAGGCCTTGCTGAGATAAGTCGTTTAGCTGTAGCGCTTGGAGGGAAGCAAGAAACCTGCGCCGGTTTGGCGGGCATGGGCGACCTGATCCTCACCTGCACGGGCAGCTTAAGTCGAAATCTCCGAGTTGGTCAGGCCCTTGCTCGGGGTGAAGACCTGAAATCTGCGCTCAACAATTTGGGCATGGTTGCCGAAGGAGTGCATACATGCCGTTCGGCCTGGCAGCTTGGTCGGCAGTTGGGCGTTGAATTGCCTATCACCAATGTCATCAATCAGATCCTCTATGAAGACCTCTCTCCCAGAGATGCTTTAGAGGCTCTCATGTCCCGCAGTCTGAAATCCGAACACCACTCAGACACCCTCTAACCAAAACCCGGAAAATCAGGCCTCTTGTCCTCACGATAAGATATGACTTTCCCTTCTTTTCAATTTTTCTTATCCATTACCCCTTCGAATTTTGTATAATTGTACGAAAATGTTGGGTCATGCATTTCTATTATTCAAGGAAGGCATTTTTGTCGTATTACCAGGTTAAACCTCGCTGTTAACCGTTATACAAAAGGAAATCCATAATGGAATCGCTTGCCGGGGATTTTGAATTCTTCAAGGAGTTTGCACAGGACAGCCGCGAGGTGTTGGCCGAACTGACCGACCAGGTAAACGAACTCCGGGATGATCCGCCCCAACCCCCGCCGCGCCAAAGCCTTGGAGCCATTCTTGACAATTGCGAAGCGCTCAAGGGCAGCGCCGAGTTCCTGGGCCTGGAGGCCATTTATAAAATCGCCCGGGAGATGCACGCCTTTTTCGAAGGATTGCGTGAAGAGGGCGGTCCTTTTGGCCCCAATGAAGAGGCAGTGGCGGAGCACTCCATCACCTGTTTGGTGCAGCTAATCGCCGAGGTGGACAGCGGCCACAAGCCCGTTGAAAAAGATCCCAGGGTCCAAGAAACACTGGCTTTGATCGAGAGCAGCGAGCATACCCACCACGAACCGTCGTACCAGGAAATCCCCGACGACTTTCAAATAACCATCACTGCGGAAATGTTGAACGCCTTCACAACCGAGGCCGCCGAACAATTGGAGCAGGCCGAGGCCAGCCTATTGAGCCTTGAATCCAATTTAACCGACAAAGAAGCCCTGGACTGCCTCTTTCGCGCCATCCACACCTTCAAGGGCAATTGCGGCCTTTTTAATTACGGCCAACTGGAGCAACTGGGTCATCATTTCGAAACCATCCTCGAAGATTATAAAAGCGAAGAGCTTAAAATAGATCAACAGGGCGTCACGGTTATGTTGCAGGTGTTGGACGCCCTGAAATCCGCCCTCCACGAATTGCCAGACGGCAAGGGCAAGGTCCCCGATTTTGACGCCCATCTGAAAATGATGTCGGAATACCAGACCCAGGGCCATGTGGTGAATGTGGTGGGCAAGAGCAACGCCACCATGTTGGGCGAGATCCTGGTTGAAATGGAAGCGGTGGAGCGTCCAACCCTGGAGTCTGCCCTGGCGAGGCAGAGCCGTCCCATTGGCGAAATCCTGAAGGATATGGACATCATCCAGACGCCCCAATTGGAGCAGGCCCTGGAAGTGCAGCGGCAGCGGCGTGAGGACCACACCGCCGAACCGGGCCGTAAACGCCGCAACGTGCAGAATATCCGGGTAGACCTCTACAAAATGGACACGCTCATCAACCTGGTGGGCGAGTTGATTATTGCCGAAAATATGGTTACAAACAACCCGGACTTAGAAGGTTACGAGTTCGAGAATTTCAAAAAAGCCGCCCACCACCTCAATCGCATCTCCCGAGAGCTTCAAGACATCTCCATGAGCCTGCGCATGATCCCCATCGAGTCTACCTTCCACAAGATGGTGCGCGTGGTGCGCGACGTCTCGCAAAAGCAGGGTAAACTGGTGCAACTGGTTATGTCTGGCGAGGATACAGAAGTAGACAAGAATGTAGTGGAACTCATATCCGGCCCCCTGCTGCACATTATTCGCAACGCCATCGACCATGGCATTGAGAGTCCTCGCATTCGCGAAGAACGGGGCAAATCCAAAACCGGCTCCATAAGCCTGAGCGCTTCCCATGAGGGCGGCGAAGTGGTCATCGAAGTGAAAGACGACGGCAATGGCATAGACCCCCAGAAAATACTGAAAAAAGCGCAGGAGAAGGGTTTTGCCGATCCCCACCAGGAGCTGAAAGACCACGAAATTCTCAACTTCATCTTTGAGCCCGGTTTCTCCACAGCCGACAAGATTACCGACGTTTCGGGTCGCGGCGTGGGCATGGACGTGGTGCGCCAGAACATCGAGAAAATTAGCGGGAGAATCAACGTCACCAGCAAGCCAGGCCAGGGCTCGCAATTCTCCATCAGAATACCATTAACCCTCGCCATCATCGAAGGCCTGCTCGTTCGCATCGGATCCCAATTGCTCACCCTACCCCTGCTCAGCGTCAGAGGCGCCATCAAGGTCAAAAAAGCCGATGTCTCCAAGAACCTGGACGGAGGCGAGTTAGTGAAGATCCGTGAACAATTGTGCCCGATCATTCGGCTCCATGAACTCCTATCCATGGAGCCCGAACACCGGAACTTAGAAGAAGGCATTTTGGTGCTCGTGGACAATGAAGGTCATCAAATCGGACTTTTTGCCGATGAGATTTTGGGACAATACCAGACCGTGATCAAAGGCCTCTCCGGATTCTTTGGCACGGTGGAGGGCATATCCGGGACCTCGATCATGAGCAACGGAGACATTAGCCTGATACTCGATATCCCCGGTTTGGTTGCCTCGGCCTTGAAAAAGCAGGGCAACTCTATAGCGCTCACCCATTAACACCCTTTCGGAGGACAGCTTATGACACAACCCAACAACGCCGACGCCGTAATGCAGGAAGAGGATTCTCAAGAAGGAAAATACCTCACCTTCATCCTTGGCAGCGAAGTATATGGCCTCGAAATACGGTATGTTACGGAGATCATTGGCATTCAAAAGATTACGCCCGTTCCCGACATGCCGAACTACGTGAAGGGCGTCATCAATCTCAGGGGCAAGGTCATTCCCGTTATGGACGTGCGCTTGCGGTTCAAAATGGAGCCCAGGGACTACGACGAGCGAACCTGCATCATTGTCATAAACGCCAAGGAAACCACCGTTGGGTTGATTGTGGACACCGTGAACGAGGTCTTGGAGATAGCCCACGAGCAAATTGAGGCTACCTCCAAGTTCAGCAAGGGTTACGGCAACCAGTTCATGAAGGGCATGGGCAAGGTCGGCGAGGAGGTGAAGATCCTGCTCGACGCCGAAGCGCTCCTCTTTGAAGACGCCGATCATCTCCAGGGCATGGAGCCCGAACCGGATTCGGATTAAGCCGGTTCAATAGAGTTCTTTGGTGAAGAAGTCACTATTTTCCAGGTCACTGGAACATGTTCTCCTCGCGCGGGATTTGAAGGCCATGGGTTCGCCCGATCCCAAATCCGCCCAGCGCGCTTCTCGCCATCTCGCCCAACGCATGGGTCGGCTCAGAGGCTTGCCTCAAAAATTGGGACAAAGTTTGAGCCTTGGTGATGTGGATCAGGAAGCCACCCCGTTTAAGGATCTTACGGAGAATGCCGACCCCGTTCCCTTCGAAAAGATCGCCTCCATTCTCAACGAGGTTTGGGGCGTTCCCTGGCGGGAGGTCCTTTCCCACATAGAGACCCGAGGCAGAGCAGCCTCCCTGGGTCAGGTCCACAAGGCCAGCTTGCCCGATGACACATCCGTCGCCGTAAAAGTGGCTTATCCCGACATTCGCGAGGCGGTTATAAACGATCTACGCATGTTGGGCTGGCTGGCTCGCCCCGCCGAATGGGCCATTTCCGGCTTCCAATTTCAGGAGTACCGAGACGTCCTGTTCACAGACCTGGAAGAGGAACTGGATTATCGCATAGAAGCCCAACAACAGCAGCGATATGCCAGCCTTGTCCATCCCAGCGACCGGGTCGTGATTCCCCAGGTCGCGCCTCAACTATCCTCCGAACGGGTGCTCGTCACCCAGTGGGAAGACGGCCAGACCATAGATCAGGCAATCCGTTGGGACGAGCGGGAAAAAGCCGCCATCGGCGTTTCTCTGGTAAGGCATTTTCTGAACATGCTCTTTCATCACGGCCTGGTTCATGCCGACCCCCATCCCGGCAATTACCGCTTTCGCCAATCCGGAGAGGTGGTTCTCTATGACTTCGGCTCGGTAGCCAAGCTCCACAAAAATCAGCGATTATTGCTCTTACGCCTCATACTCGCCACCCAGACTCAAGCCGGAGACCCCTTTTCCCTCTTACAGGGCTTGGGGTTCAAGCCCGATCTGCTAGAGCCCATCCGCGCCAAACTGCCCGCCCTCTGCCAGGTCCTATTCGAGCCATTTTTGAATCCCATGAAATTTGATCCCAGCCAATGGGACCGGGCCAGAAAAATAGACCACATATTGGGCGAAGACCGTTGGAACTTTCGACTTAGCGGCC
>JBNKOV010000149.1:0-9695 GCA_050294955.1 Holophagae bacterium | reverse complement strand
CGGCTCTCGCCATTTCCAGCCAGGCCACACCAGGGAAAATCTTTTGATTAAACACTTTATGGTTGGTAAGGAAGAACTCGCGACCGGTTAAACGGAGGCCAAACCCGGAAGCCTCGTTTGATTGGAGCCGATGGGTCAACAAGGCGTGCGCCTGTTGGTGTCCTGCACCGAGATTCGCTTTGGGGCGCTGCTGTTTTTGCGGACCTTGTTGCTTGAACCAGTAGCGCTCACGAGCAAAAGGGTAGGTGGGCATGGAGACGCGACGACCCCTTGGATTGGGTTCTCGGGTCCAGTCAACATTGCGGCCTGATACCCAGAGACGACCCAATTCTTCCCATGCTCCTCGCTCCATGAGTGGAAGGAACCATTGAGGATCGGCCTCAGCCGTGGCGTCTGTCTTTATGGGTTGGGGCTTGAAGGCCAGAAGTTTCTGGCGCAACTCGGCCCTGGTGGCGGCGACAATGGCCAATCGGCTCGCCATGGGTTCGCGACCCACTCGGGAAGTATAAGCCAGATCCTCAAGACAGGGTTCTTGGGAACAGGCTCCCGTAATGTCATTGAGGCAGGTCTGCGGGGTGAGTGGGGTTTTGAACTCTACTCCCAGCTCCTGTAATTCCTGGGCCAGGGTTGTCAGGCCAACCTGATCGAATCCATATTCTTCAAGAGCCGCGTTGGTTTGGATGTCTTCGAGTTCTACGTTTAGGATTCGGGCCGCGATGGCTCGTAAACGGTCTGGCTCAACGCCTGTTCCCAGGAAATGAGCCATGATGCGAGCGTATTCTTGTAGGCGGTCCGGGTTGCGAGCGGATAGGAGGAACAGGACGGGCCGGTCATCGGGGACCGGCGCTTCTCGGAGATGTTCTTCCAGAACGATATGAGCGTTCACGCCGCCAAACCCAAAGGAGCTGACCCCGGCTCTCAAGGGCTGAGCCACGCCGTTTTCAAGGATAGGCGTCCAGGGTTGAAGACTCGTGGCTAATTGGAACGGGCTCTCTTTCAATTGGATGTAGGGATTGAGTTCCCGGAAGTTGATACTGGGCGGCAAAGTCCTTTGTTTCATTGCCAATAGTACTTTAAAGACTCCTGGCATGCCCGCGGCAATTTCGAGGTGACCCACATTGGTTTTTACGGAGCCAATCCAACAATGGGGCAGTTGCGGGGTTGGCAGGCTCCAGTTTTTGTAGAGTTCTTTGAAGGCTTTTTTTAAGGCGTTGATTTCTATGGGGTCGCCCAGGGCGGTGCCGGTTCCGTGGGCTTCGATATAGCCGACGGTTGCGGGGTTGAATCCAGCTCGGGTGTAGGCGTCCACAAGGAGGCGGGCCTGGGCGTTGGGGTTGGGCGTGGTGAGGGAGTTCACATGGCCGCCATGGTTGACGGCGCTGCCTTTGATTACGGCGTAGATGGAGTCGCCATCGGACCGAGCCCTTGATAGGGGTTTCAGTAATAGGGCGCCCGCGCCCTCTCCGCGCACATAGCCATTGGCCGATTTGTCGAAGGTCTTGCAACGGCCATCTTCGCATAACATGCTGGCCTTGGCCAATCCGATGTAGAGTCGAGGGCTGGTGATGAGACAAACCCCGCCTGCGATAGCCATGTCGCTTTCCCCGCATTTCATGGAAACGACCGCGCGATGAATGGCGACTAGAGCGCTGGAGCAAGCGGTGTCAACGGGTTCCGATGGTCCGTGAAAGTTGAAATGATAGTTGATGCGATTGGCGAGAACGGAGTGCATGGATCCTGTAGGCGTGTGGGCTTCTACTTCGATTCCCTGCTCCACCATGAGATTGTGGTAGTCAAGGGCCGCCGCGCCAACAAATACGCCGGTTCGACTGCCCGCAAGATCAGAGGGTTTATAACCCGAGTCCTCTATGGTCTTCCAAACCAGCTCCAGGAAAACCCTTTGCTGGGGATCCATCATGTTCGCTTCCCGCCGCGAGAGTCCGAAAAACTCGGCATCAAATTTGTCGATCTCTTCCATGAAGCCGCCCCACTTAATATGGGTTTTATCCGGTTCTTCCAGAGGATCTCCGTAAATAGCTCGCCAATCCCACCTATCTGCGGGGATTTCGCTTATGAGGTCGTCTCCAGCGGCTAGATGTTCCCAAAAACTGGTGAGATCTGGCGATTGCGGCATGACCCCGGCCATGCCAATAATGGCGATATCCTCACTCCTGACCTCGGGCGAACTTTGCTGCGCCATCTCAGGGTTGAAGCTGAAAATATCGGGTTGATGGGAAGAATTGGGCTCAGCGCGCTCCACATCATGGGAGGTTTCGGTTTCTCCGATTTGACCGGCCAACTCTGAACCGAACTCTTCCAGCAGGTAATCGGCCAACTCATTCAGGGTCTGGTATTCGAAGAATATAACCGGGGTGATGTCCAGCTCGTAAATCTCGTTGAGGTAGTTGGTGAACTCGGTAACGGTAATGGAATCAAAGCCGTATTCGCTCATGTCCGCGTCTGGCTTCACCTCGGCTTCTTCAACCATTAGGACTTCCACCACGCCTTTTCGAAGTCCTTTCATCAAGGCTTTCCTGGCCTGAGAATCCGGTTTCCTGGCGGCAACAGGTTGTGGCTTCCTGGCTTCTCTGATCCCCAGCACAGTCTCAAATTTGGCCCGATTGCCCTCTACGACCATAAAAGAATGCATGGGCAAGCATAGGCCCCGTTCAAAGGCTTCCAGGCCAACGGAGGTCTCCATGGGTTTCATGCCCATATGTGACAATAGCCATTTTTCCGTTTGAAAATCGACGCTCATGCCCCCGTCTCTCCACAGCGGCCAGTTGATGGAAAGGGTTTTACCCGGGCGCCGCCCTTCTCGCCAGACCACGAACCGGTCTAGAAAGGCATTGGCGAATGCGTAATCACTCTGGCCCATATTGCCCGTTATGGCTGCGATGGAGGAGAAAAGCACAAAAAAATCCAAGTCCAAATGGGCAGTTGCGGCATCCAGGTTCACGGCGCCTTGAACCTTGGGCGCCAACACCTCGGCCATTTGCTGTCGGGTTTTGTTGAACAGGAATGCGTCCCGAATCACGCCAGCGCCATGGATCACGCCATTCAGTGCGCCATGCAGGTTTTCGATCTCTTGAATGAGACGGGCCGCATCATCCTGCCTGGAAACGTCTGAGGCCAGGTAATCAACCCTTGCCCCGCTGCCCTTCATTTCGGCCAGATACTGTTTGTGGGCGGCTCCAGGTTGGGACCGACCGGTGAGAACCCGTCGGGCCTTGAATTTCTCGGCGAGATGCCGCGCAAACACCAGACCCAATCCGCCTAAACCCCCTGTAATCAAATAAACGCCGCCTTCCCGCAGTAGGGTCTCAGCGGGCGGGTTCGCCATGGGCTGATAGAACCTGGCCAGGCGCTGGTTTTGAGTTAAACGCACGAAATGGCTATCGTGGGATGAGAACTCTTTTAGGATGTTGTCGATATTGGGCGGCCCATCCACGCCCACCACCCGAAAACGGAACCGGGGATTCTCCAACTCAACTGATCGGGCGAAACCGGCCAGGGCCTCGTGCTGGGGAACGCCAGATGGGATAACGGCTAGAGAAGCGATGGTTTCTCTGGTCTTTAAACCCATGAGCGCTTTGGTCATGTAAAAGGCCGGGTAGAGGCCTGTTTCCAGATCTGAAGCTAAGGCAACGTCCTCGTTTCGCGAGAAATGATGCAGGACTCGGCTGGGAATGAGGCCATCTTCCGTCAATGCCTGCGCCAGTTCTTTAAAATGATCTTCTTCGGCTGGGTTCAGGATGAAGCGATGGGCGTCGATTTTAGCAAACGCCTCGCCCGCAGTCACCAGCACCACCGGCTCAGANACGCGGTCCCGCAAGCCTCTGTAAAGGGTCTCGTCCCGGTCTAGCACCAGAATGGGACCCGTGACGGGTTGATCCACGCCAACATCCGCCTGTCGCCAGTTCTCACAGAAATACATGCCTGAATTTTCATCGGTCTCGTTGAGCGCTTTGAGGCAGAAATTCTCAAGTACCGCAAGGACTTCGCCTTCGGGGCTCACAATGGAAACATCAAATGCCCGAATCTGTTCGGCCCGACCCTCTGATTTCATTTGGATATAAGCGAAACAGGTCGAGGGAAGCGGGGCAAAACAGCGAAGTTCACCCACCACAAATGGCAAAAAAGCCTTGTCCGCGTCTTCCGGCGCGGAGGTGAGCAGACCCACAAGGGACTGCACCGCCCCGTCCATCATGGAGGGATGCATATGCCATTGCCCATCAGCTTCGGGATGCAGTTGCAACCGGGTCAAACCTTCCGTTTCATTATGACAGAAACTCTTGATTGCAGAGAGCTTGGGTCCGTATGTCAAT
The DNA here is from genome assembly GCA_050294955.1 of Holophagae bacterium. Taxonomy (GTDB): domain Bacteria; phylum Acidobacteriota; class Holophagae; order Acanthopleuribacterales; family Acanthopleuribacteraceae; genus JBNKOV01. The sequence goes on along the minus strand of JBNKOV010000149.1, from coordinate 5,367 downwards.
TTTCGATTTTTAAGAAGCGCGTAGACAGACTCTGCGGACATCACTTGACTGCAACGGGCTTCCACGGCGGCAATATCCAAACGCTTTGGCCGCTCGCGCGCTTCGCCCATGACCATGCGGCCTCTGGCGTGAACCATTGCCTTGCCATGTTCATCCCCCGTGGAGATCTCGTATTCCAGCTCTTCCTGGGGCGCCTTACCGCGAGCTGGCAGCAGACGAATCTTTATTTCAGAGTCGCATTGGTCGTCAATGGGAGCAGCCCAAATATGGTTTTTGAGGGCGCGGACCGGTTTATTTGTGGCCAGACATCCCGCCGCAATAGCCATTTCCAGGTAACCCACTCCGGGCAGCGTGGGTCTGCCAGCGACAATATGGTCGCTGAAGATATACTGATCCAGGCTAAACGTTTTGGAAAAAATCAGTCCATCAACGCCCGAGGCGTTCCGATCAATCAGAGGATGCAAAATGGAGATTGGGCCATGGGCGACCATAGGTGATTGGGTTTCACGGATCCAATGACGAATGGGAGCGAAGGGGTAGGTTGGCAGCGCGATAGAACGCCCGCCTGTGTTTTTCGCCAGCACCTGCAGATTGGGGTTGAACCCCTGCGCCCAGAATCGGGCAAGTCCTGCCAAATCCCCCTCTTGCAACATCATGTTCATCAGGGTGTTGGTCCGACGACCGCCCAGGAGCGCGTCCATTTCCTTCGCGTGATTCTCCTCCACTGCGCCTTTATTGGCATCGGACAACCACTGTCCCAGCTCTGCAATCAACTGGGGAAGCGACTCAACAACCAGGGCCAGGCGACAGTCGTGAACTTTTCGACCCGCCAGAAGGGTGTAGGCCACGTCAGCCAGGGCAGGACGCTTTTGTTCCAGATGATCTTTCAGCCGAGAGACCAACTTCAGAAGCCGGTCATGACTGCGAGCGGAAAGAGCAATTAACTGCTTTCCTTCAGGAGCCGTGGGGCGGGCTTGGGGCATGGCTTCCAAAATAACGTGAACATTGGCGCCGCCAGCCCCAAAAGAGCTGAGACCGGCTCGATAAGGTTGGACTTGCCCGTCAACACGCAACGCCTGCCAGGGCTCGGTTTCCCGCTGCACCTTAAAGGGGACCGCATCAAAATCGATAAACTCACTGAGGCGTTCCGCGTGGAGCGATGGGACCAGGGTTTGGTGTTCAAACTGCAGAAGGATCTTGGTTAAACCCGCAATGCCCGCCGCCGCTTCGAGATGGCCAATATTGGACTTTACCGAGCCAATGGGACAAGGGGACAAGGCTCCTCTGGAATTCTGCCGCCACGCATTGGCCAAACCTTGTATCTCAATGGGGTCGCCCAATTTGGTTCCTGTGCCATGGGCTTCTACATAGGCGATGGTTCGGGGATCCACGCCCGCACGCTTCAAGGCCGCGCCAATGACCGCCTCCTGGGAGTTGGGGTTGGGAACCGTAAAACCACTGGTTTTGCCCCCGTGATTCTGAGCCGTCGCCTTGATCACCCCAAGCACTCGATCCCCATGACGCAGAGCGTCTTGCAAGGGCCTGATCAAAACAGCGCCCACCCCTTCGCCGGGAATATAACCGTCCGCCCTATCACTGAACGGCTGACAACGGCCCGCCGGTGAGAGCATGTTATTGGCGTTGGTAATCAGCCGCTTGCTGGGATGCAGTTCCAGATTGACGCCGCCCGCAAGAGCCATGCTGCATTCACCCGCCTTAATCGACTCGCAAGCCAGATGCAGCGCCGTGAGAGAAGAAGAACAGGCCGTGTCCACAGTAAGACTGGGACCGGTAAAATTCATCACATAGGAGACCCGGTTGGAAATGTGGAAGTGGAACGAGTTGGGCGTCACGATGTTGTTTTTGCGAACCTCTTCGCTGCCAAGCGTTTGGTAAAAACTCCAAACCGCGCCCACGAACACGCCCACGTCGCGGGGCTGCCCTTCAGGGATCAAATTCTCGGGAGTGTAACCCGCATTTTCCAGGGTGGCCCAGGCCGTTTCAAGGAACAGCCGTTCCGACGGGTCCATATTGGCCGCTTCCCGAGGGGAGATATTAAAGAACATGGCGTCGAACTTATCCATGTCCTCAAGAAACCCGCCCCAGGGAATATTGGGTTTGCCCTTTTGAACCGGCTGGGTGCGCCAGTCCCACCGATCTTCGGGCAATTCGCCAATACAGTCCCGCCCAGAAACCAGATTCTCCCAATAGGTTGCCAGGTCTGGCGCCATGGGATATCGACCTGAAACACCGATAATAGCCATATCGGAAGCCGCCGGTGAGGCCATGGTTTTTTTGGGCTGTTGGTTCGGCACTGGCCTGGTTGCCTTGACCGGCGCAGCTTGAGCGCCGCTTGGACGGAACCGGGCTTTTGCCTCACCATAAAAACCGGGCGGTTTATGCTCCAGTTCAAGGCGGGGCAGATCGGCTAATTGAGAGAAAGCGCGGGCGATTCTGTGACCGGCCTCTTCCACAAAACCGGGCTCCAGGTCCAGGGGAACCGCCAGGCGAACCATATGGTGGAGCGCAGTGTCCTTGAGCATGCCCGGATTATGAACCCCGGCTCTCACGCCAGTTTTCACAAAAAGCCAGGCGATGAAATCCTGTAAGGGACGTTGATGGCCCTTGAGTTCGGGGATTTTAGCGACGTCAATACACACCCCGTGACCGCCCACAGGCTTCACTACAGGAAGCCCCGCCGATTGCAGAATCTTGAAGAGACGGGCTACATTGGCCATGCGCTGTTCAACCGCATTCAAAACCCCGTCTCGGTCCTCCAGACACAAGGCGATCATCTTCTTTTCCACCGCGTTTAAACCATCGCCGTTGCTTTGCAGGGTCTCGTTCATGGCCACAGCCACATTGGGATCGCGCGTTGCTGCAAACCCGCCAATATTGATACGGAAATCCTTGGTAAGACTTGCGGTTATCGCATCGGCCAACCCACACAGATCGGCGACAATTCCCCAAACATCCCTGTCCGCAAAACCCGGCTCATATAGCTGAATGATCCTGGCGTTTTCCACAATGCGGGTGGCGTCCAAAACCAAGGCGGTTTGATGCTGGTCAGCCAATTCGCGAATGGCCCTGAGGTTTTCCATAGACACAGCATGCCCGCCGCTGGCGTTGCAGAGCAGCTCCACACAGATAAAGGGCGCATCGTTGGCATGCCGCTTAAAAAAATCGGCCAGTCCATCCAGATCCATATTGCCTTTAAACCGAGATTCGGAGCCGGGATCCAGGGCAGATGAATGGGGCAGGGAAACTGGGGTAATCCCCTTATTTACCATGTGATACAGCCATGTGGGCCACAGGAGATTACAGGGAACATACCTACCCTTGGCAGGCCATGCGTTGCAGAGCAAACCTTCAGCCATGCGACCTGAGGCCACAAATGCGCCGTAGGGTAGAGCACACAACTTCTTCAAGGCCACAAGCGGGTCTCCCGCCTCGGCTAATCGACCGTGCAGATTTGAGAGCGCCCTCAAAACCGGGGGACTATCCAACTCGGCCCAGCTATCCGTAAGAAAGTCCGCCCAGACCTCCCTTGCAGGCGCCGCAGCCACATTAAAACCGTGGTCAGCCAGAACGCCCTCTCGACCCTCCGCCTTCCTGAGCACGACCCCCTCGGTTTCGGCTGAAACCGCAGGCTGGGGCTCTATTTTGGGATTCGCGTTTCCGGACAGAGGCTGGGGATCTGCAATCATCATCAGCACGTCCACCACAGTCTCCGGGTCAGCGCCCTGCGGGCGACACAGATAGATCGGCGTGTTCACCGTCCTGAACTTGTTCTTAAACTGGAAGTTGCCATCGCCAAAATCATCACGCGCCCGCATCTGATCCAAGATGGCCTTAACACCCGGATCCGCCGCGTCTCCCGGTCCAACCTCAGGCCCATAGGTTCCACCCAGACTAAAGGCCACGCAGCCCTCGGTCACAAGCTGTGGAATCAAGCGAGAGATAGCAAACTCAAGACCGCCCAGAGGCATATCGCCCGGGTAGAATTCCAGATCCATCAACCACGCCTTGCCCCGTTGCATGGATGAGAGCAGGATGGCGTTTTGCAACTTGCCGTCCAAGTGGGTGAGGAAAAGTTTGTGCCTGTCGCCCAACACGCCGATTGCCAGCTCGTTGCGCACCTCGGCAACCAATGGATTTACCTGGGTCTTATTCTTACACCACGCATCGATGAGCGCCACAACCTCACCATCGGTTTGAGGGCAAGAGCCCGGCTTGTATTCACAGGTCTCCGCCTTGCCCGCTTTCTCAAAACGGGTCGCCATATATCGCAAGCGACGCATCTTCCCACCTGCAAGGTTGAAGGACGCGGCGTCCGGCAAACGCTGAGAAACCCCAAAAGGCGTGGCCGTAAAGGCTTTGGACCCCACAGCAGTAATGGGCTGCTCCGTAATCACATTGAGACAGAGATGCTGTCCCTCGCACCAGGACTGCATTTCCAAGAGAAGCGCCGTGCGATGATCCGCCGGCCCCGTATAAGCGTAAACCATGAGGATCCGCTGATTTCGGTGAAAGTTAAAGAAGCCTTTCCCCTCTGAGCCAAAGAAGAGATAGGGTGAAATAACCCGAGTTCCGCGAGAGATGGACGCCTCGGTTTCGTATTGCTCCAAGAGGCGGTCCATGAGCGCCCGGGTGGCGGGGTCCAAGCTCTGCAAGGTGAACACCCGCGGTTGCGCCACAGCGGGAGGCCGAGTATCTTTGGCCTGAAATTGACTCGGCTGTTCCCGAGGCGAGGAACCCTGTTTTTCAAGCAGCCATTGGGCCAGCTCCCGGAGATTGGCGCACTCGAAAAGCAGGGTTTTGGGCAAGGCCCCGAATCGGGTCTCCAGGGTGCGGGTGATGCTCAGGGTGAGGAACGAATCGACGCCGTACTCATCGAAAGGACAGGTGGCCTCAATGGATAGAGGTTCTATTTTAAGGGTTTTGGCGAAAATATCCCGCAGCCAGTTTTCCATTTCTTCGCCGCGGGCGGGATCCTGAACCATGGACCTGGGTTCCGGTTCTGGTTCGCAAAGATCGGCCAGGCTCGCGGCATGATGGGCAAGGAAGTATTGGGCCAATGCTTGAATGTGGGTGAACTCAAAAAGGAGGGTCTTGCGCAGCGGACCGAAACGTTGCTCCAAGGTGCGGACCAGTCGCAGGGTGAGAAAGGAATCTACGCCAAACTCTTCGAACGGCTCTTGGCTATTCAGACTATGTGGTTCAATCCTAAGGGCTTCTCCGAAAACGGATTTCAGCCATTGGATTGTTCTTTCAAGCAGAGCGTCGTTTGTTGTCATTGCCAGTTCACCATTTTTGAGTCTGTTTTCTGGAGGCTGAGGAGCCGGATTTAGAAGTTGTTCTATTCGT
>JBNKOV010000148.1:0-9707 GCA_050294955.1 Holophagae bacterium | reverse complement strand
AGGGGAGCTGGACATCCTCACAAAAATGGGGGCGCAACTCAAGTGGGGCGTCACGCTTGGCAAGGACATCACCCTTCCCCAATTGAAAGAGGAATACGACGCAGTGGTGCTGGCCATTGGAGAAAAGTCCCTCGAAGATTTGGAAACCTTGGGCCTGGCCGTCACCAAGAAGGGCTTGAAGATAAACCCCAAAACCTATATGACCGGCATAAAAGGCGTCTTTGCAGGGGGCAGCGTGGTCAAGGGCGGACAGCCCATCATTAAGTCCGCCACCATGGGCAAGGAGATGGCGGCCTGCGCCCATCAACACGCCAGCGGCCTACCCATCACCGGCGTTTATGAGATGTTCAACTTTTCCATGGGTCGGCTCATGGATGGCGAAGTTGAGACCTTTGTGGAGTATTCAAACCCCATCCCACGAGTCGCTCCCGACGGGTTGGAGGAGCGAGGCTACCTCAAAAAAGAGGCGGAAGAGGAATCTTCACGCTGTCTACACTGCGATTGTCGCGAAGTAGACAACTGCAAGCTGCGAATTTATAGCGATCGGTATGGCGTAAACCAACGGAAGTTCAAAGGCGAGGAGCGGGATCAATTCGTTCATGTCAATCAGGACGCAGGTGCGGTTTATGAGCCAGGAAAATGCATAAAATGCGGCCTGTGCGTGCGGGTGACCAAGGACGAGGGCGAACAGTTTGGCTTCACCTTTGTGGGTCGAGGCTTTGACCTGAAAACCGCTGTCCCGCTGAGCAAAACCCTAAAAGACGGACTAAAGGAAGTGGCCGACCTGGTCATTGAAGCCTGTCCAACCGGGGCTCTTGCAGACAATGAAAAGCTGCGCCGCATGCCTAAGTCCATGGAAGTTTAGGTCTTAAAGTTCAGTAGAAGGCGCCTCAAGCGCCTTCAACCCTAGCGGGCGTTACTCTACTGTCTCATAATCAATGAGATAACGGACCTGGATCAGCTCTTCGGAGCTTTTTATTTTGAACGTAATGGGCGAATCTGCTGTAAGGGCGAGGTTCCCGGCCTGTTTTTCGATTTCAATGGGCAGGCCATTTTCAAAATTGGCTTTGGCCTGAACCTTCACGTTTCTAACTCCGCCGCTGACGTTGGTTTTCAGCACGCACACCACATTGTAATAATCGGTGAATCGGGTAATGGTTTCTGTCTTAATATAGACAGGATCTTCGCTGGAAAAAGAGCGAACCCGTGGCTCTCCAATCATTTCGCTGTTTGCGGATGCGGGTTGCACCACACCTTTCATGGAATTGCGCGAACGGTCGTATTCGGGCAATTTGTCCCCTGCCCTCAGCACGATCTCCCGTTTGGTCTCTTCCTCTTTCTCCGGTTCTTTAGCCTGGGCTTCCATTTCCTTGCGTTGGGCTTCTTCAGATGCGAGACGCATGGCCTCTTTTTCCTCGGCCATTTCCCTGTTAAAGGTTTCGGTTTTAGCCTGATCTATCAACTTGGAGGGAATGCTGGTCTTCTCTCCATTGAGCAGGGTAACCGTACAGAGACGTCCGCTGCATTGAGGCGGGGCTTGCACCTTCATCTTCTTGTTGTTGGTTAAAACCAGAACGTAGGGATCATCGGGAACCAGAAGCAGTAAGCTGAAGAGTAGGGTAATTATCATGGCGAGCCATCCTCAAATACCTATTATCTTTGTAATTATACCTAAAGCTGGCTAAAAATGCGGGAGATATTTTCCCAAGAGCTTTCACAAAGAAGAATCCTGTGATGGAAATCACGTCGCAAAAACTTGGGAACCCCGTGTTTCCCAAGCACTTGAATTGTGCGCAATTCTACTGGCGTTCGCTGGAGAAACCGAACCAAAGTGCAGGTGAAATCCTAATCCATCCAGGATTGGCCAAACTCCGAGACGAGGCGCGCAGGCGCCTTTCGCGACCAGGCAAGGTAGAGTAATTCCTTTAAAAGTCGGGGCTCAGCTTTTGCCAGATCCGCCTTTAAACCCACAACCTTAGAGCCCCACAGCAAATTCTCAAACCCCAATGGATCAATCGCTTTCGCTCTTTCTCGGTCCTCATCCCCCACAAACAGATTCAGGGTGGCGTCTCCGGGCGGGACGGTGGTGAAAATCTTCCCGCCAATACGAAAGGAGCTCATGTGGTGATGGGGCGATTCAGCGACATTCGGAAAAGCCATGACAAAGGCTCTTACTTCATTCATATCCATGGCTTAACTCCCTCTTGAGATGGCGCATATAGGCCCATGCCGGCTTGGACCCATGCATTCTAACATACATCTTCTGCGAGGTAAATTTGGCGTCGGCTCGCGCGAAACCGATACCTTACTGTTGTGACCATGATCGATTGATGTTATGATGAAGGCCAGCCAAAACCCTTTTCAGGAGCCTGATCATGACCACCGATCCCCATTGGCGAGCCGACCTTTTCGCAGAAGACGTCCTAAAGGTCCCCCGCTTTTGGCCAGAGATGGCCCTGGCGCCATGGATTAACCTTGAGAAAAAGAAGAACGCCGCCATTGGATTAGCCGCTATTTTGGCCTGCAGGGAGCGAATGCCCTTCACCATAGCCACCAGGGTTTTTTCGAGTTAGACTAAATATCTGCAGGGCGCATTTTGGAGAATCTCTTTTTGGGAAAATAAGCTAGAATGCACATGCGCAACAGGCGCACAGTGAGGACTTTTGATGGAATACTTGCAAAATCTGGACCCTAGAGTATGGACCTCTCTCATCATACTCGTCCTTCTCTACCTCCATCGCATTCCGGTTAGAATTTTAACCCACAAATATCTCGCATCTATGCGCTCCCGAATAGTTTGGCGGCAAACGGTCAATGTGATCATGCTCTCTTGCGCCGTGCCAGCGCTCATCATCACCTGGTTCGACGAATTTCGCTCCGTACTCACCATGCTCAGCCTGGTGGCGGCAGCCTTGACCATCATCAACAAAGAGCCCATTCTCAACCTCATAGCCTACTTTGTCATCCTGTGGCGCGCGGTGTTCTCCATAGGCGACCGCATCCAGATAGGCGCCCTGACTGGGGATGTCATCAGCCTTGGGGTGATGTATATCAACATTGCGGAAGTTGGAAATTGGGTGAAGGGCGACAACTTCACGGGCCGTACCGTTAAGGTGCCAAATAGCAAGGTATTTACCGAAAGCGTCGCCAATTTCTCGCGGGGTCTGTCGTTAATTTGGGAGGAACTCACCTTCGACTTCTCCTCTGCGGCGTCGGTCCCTGCCATCAAGCAATTGGGCCAGGATCTGGTCAAAGAGTTCAGCTACAACCTGACCGAACAGGACCGCCACGATCTGGCTCGCTCGGCGGAGGAGATCATGTTCATCAAATCGGAGCCCACGGTGTACCTGTCCCCAGAGGGCGGCAAGTACAAGCTCTGCTTGAGGTTCCTATGCAAGTTCCACAAACGATGGTCCATAGACCAGGCGCTCACAGATCGCCTATTGGAACGGGTTGCCAATAATGAGGAGCTAAAACTGGCGTAATGAGATAGAAGGATCGATTTTTGGAGGCATATCATGAAAATTGGACCCTGGAGCCTGAAAAAGCCCGGCCTGCCGCCGGGGGAGCTAGTCTTTACAGGTGAAAACCATGACCAGACACCTATCAGAATCGACAAAATCTCGTATAATCCCAGCCGGTTGAATGTTGAGGAGGATATCAAGCTTGAAGACGCCGGACCTACCAAAGACATCACCTGGCTGTCGGTGAAGGGCATCCACGATGCCAGTCTCATTGGAAAGATTGGAGAGAGTTACGGGCTGCACACCCTCATTTTGGAGGACGTGCTCAACACCCAACATCGCCCCAAGCTCGAGCATCACCAAGACTGTATCTTTCTCATCCTCAAACGGCCCGCCATTACGGGGGACATGGATATGAAGATCAGTCACCTGGCCCTCGTTATCGGCCCGAAATGGGTGATCAGCTTCCAAGAAAGCGGCGACACCTCTTTCGAAAATATCCTGCCTCGCCTGAACCGGGTCGGCAGCCGGCTTAGGGAAAAAGGCGCGGATTATCTCGCCTATTGCCTCATTGACACCCTGGTGGATCATTACTTCCCACTCCTGGGGCATATGGACGAAATGGTGGACAAATTGGACGGTCGGGTTATGGAGCGCTCGTGGAAAGAGGACATCCTGAACCGAACTGGCCTCATCAAGAAAAACGCCCTTATTTTGTGGAAGGTGTTATGGGCCATGCGGGACATAGGCAACCAGCTCCAACGCATGGACACGCCTCTCATGTCGCCAAAAAACCACATCTTCCTTAGAGACATGCAAGACCATATCTCGCATCAGGTGGAACTTACGGAAATTCTTCGAATCCGATTGGACGACCTCACCAACCTCTACCTGAACAGAATCTCCATGCGCATGAACGAGATCATGAAAACCCTGACCATTGTGGGCAGCATTTTTATACCCCTCACTTTTGTTGCCGGAATTTACGGCATGAACTTTGTCAAAATGCCAGGCATCGAAAGCAACAATGGGTTTAATGTGCTGGTGGCTGCCATGGTGGTTATGGCGATCGCTTTATTGCTGTTCTTTAAAAAGCGCAAGTGGTTGTAGAGGCTGGGCTTTCTGGAAAAATTCCTCTTGGCTGACTCGTGTTCAGGCTTCAAAAGAAACATGCAGAGAGGTCAGCCCGCGAAATACAGGGCTGGCCGTCCAAACCACATCTTCTTTATCCAAACGAATGGATTTAAAGCGATTGAACAGGGCCTCAAAAACAATTTTGGCTTGAACGCGGGCCAAAGGCGCTCCCAGACATAAATGCCGACCCAAACCGAAAGCGAGATGTTTGTTGGGCGTGCGCTGAATATCGAATCTGTCTGGATCTTTAAAGACTTCGGGGTCCCTATGGGCTGCGGCAAGCATGAGCATGACAATTTGCCCCTTGCGGATGGTTTTACCCCGTATTTCCATATCCTCCAGCGCCGTTCTTCCCACAAATTGAATGGGGCTCTCAACTCGCAATACCTCTTCAAGGGCCGGTTCAATGAGGGCAGGCTGCTCTCGGAGCATTTGAAGCTGGTCGGGATGACGCAATAACAGATGAAGCCCGCAGCCTATCAAGTTTCGCGTTGTTTCATGACCGCCAATTAAAAGAATGACGGCCTGTGCATAAAGCTCCATAACAGACAGATGATCCGCTTCCTCGTGTGCCTGGATCATGGCCGAAAGCACATTGTCTCCCGGGTTGTCCCGCAGGCGGCTGATATGATGCTTAAAATATTCGGTTAATGCGAGATAGCTGGATCTTATTTTTTCAAAAATTTCGGGGCTCACCTTGCCCAAACCAATGAGAATGGCCACGTCGTTGGAGTGTTTCACCAACCAATCTCGATCTCCCTGGGGCACGCCCAACATTTCCACAATAACCATGGCGGGCATTATGTAGGCAAACTCCTCCATGAATTCCACAGATCCGGGCCGATCCAAGTTCTCAAGCAATCCCTCAGCCAGACCCTTCATATAGGGCTTTAATCGCTCCACATGACCCCGAGTGAACCCCTTGTTGGCCAGCTTGCGGAGGCGGGTATGACTCGGCGGATCCGCAAATAGGAGCCATTTGCTGTAAAAATCTAGGAAATCCTTATTTTGATCCAGGGTTGCGGGGTCTATGGAATTCAAAGTATGAGCCCCTCTTTGCCCCCCAGATGACAGACGATTGTCCTTTAAACACACTTCCACATCGTCATAACGGGTAATTAGCCACATGCCGTTGGATTGGGGATCCATGTGCCAAAAGACAGGGTCATTCTCGCGAATGCTTGCGTAAACCGGATAGGGATTTTGCAGGAATTCACTGGCAAGGAAATCGATTTTCAAACAATTGCCTCCATGGGCCTGATTGCCCTCAAATACACAGTTGGTCTGCCCTCATCATAACCCATAGCCAGGAAAATTCCAAAACAAAAATAACGACTAACAGATTGCTAATTAACCAAGACCTGGAAAATAGCCGCCCCTAAAAAGCAATAACATATCCATGAATATAGCAACTCTGCGCTGTGTGTATAATAACACGCCTACATGGAGATGGAGCCCTTGCGGAAGTCGGTTTTCCCGATTAAGACATTCACCAACACAGGTTTGTTTTGGGCCGCAAGTTCGCGCGCTTTCATGAGAACTTCGGGGATCTGTTCCGGCGAATCGATTTTCAGACCTTCCCCGCCAAAGCCTATTGCGGTCTGATGATAATCCGTATGTCGCAAGACGCAGCCTACGTCGTCTTTTAATATCTCTACCTGATCTCGCTCTATCTGAGCCCATGAAGCGTCATTGCCTACCACGGCGATAACGCCAATATTATGACGAACAAAGGTGTCGAATTCGGCTAGAGTATAACCGCAGGAACCGTCACCATACCACAACCATACTTCCGATTCGGGACGACAGAGAGCCGCGCCCAGGGCAAAACCACCGCCCACGCCCAGGGTTCCGAAGGGTCCCGGATCCAACCAGGAAAGGGGGCGTCTGAGCTGTACAATGTAGGATGCCGTGGCTACAAAATCTCCGCCATCGGCCACAAACAGCGCGTTATCTTGCAGGAAATCCTCCACTTCACGGCATAGATGAATGGGGTTTATGGGCGCGATCTCCGCTTTGGCCTGGGCCGCAATTTCACGATTTCGCGCTTCGTCTCTCTGCCTTAATTGTGACAGCCAGGTCTGGGGCTCCAGAGGGTCTGAGAATCCCACTGCAAGATCCCGCAAAAAGGCCCCGGGATCTCCGTGAACCGCCACCTCTGGCTTCCTGTTTTTCTTCAGATCGCCTTTGTCCCGATTCACCGACGCCAGGGTCGCTTTGCGGCTGATATGACTGCCATAATCCAAGCGGAAATCGCAAACAACACCAAACAAAACAACAAGATCCGCCTCTTTCAGGGCCATCTTTCGTTTATGCCGCATGTGCAGGGGGTGATCTTTGCCTAAAAGGCCTCTGGCCATCCCAGATAAGTAACAGGGAACCCCTATTTTCTCAACAGCTTTCGCCAAGTCGCCAACCGAAGCGGCATCCAACGTGGTCTGGCTGCCAATAAGGAACACGGGCTTTTTCGCGCCCCTCAGCAGTTGCCGAACCTTTTCGACCTGGGACGACGATGCGGAGGGGACTCGATGGACCGCAACAGGAGGAAGCGTTTCGTCCACTTCAGAGAAAAGGCGTCTGGCGTGTCTTTTGATGTACCATTGCACCACCTTGCCAGCCAGGTTTCCGCCTCCTTGACCGCCGCCTTTTATGTTATACCACTCATGAACCACTGAACTTGGATAGAGCAGGTCCACAGGAAATTCCACAAATACCGGGCCGGGCGCTCCGTCCTGAGCCTCCTTGAAAGCCCGATTCAAAATGGGCAGCAGATCTTTCACCCGTTTAACCGATCCGGCGTATTTCACCAAAGACCGCATGACCGACATTTGGTCGATGTCTTGAAGGGAACCCCGTCCCTTCAGCAAGGTTGGCGTGGCGCCGCCCAGAAGGACAAGCGGCGATTGGGCCATTTGGGCGTTTTTAATGGCGGTGATGGTGTTGGTGACGCCTGGACCCGCTGTAACAGCAGCGACCCCGGGTATTCCGGTTAGACGGGCAGTGGCGTCTGCGGCGAAAACAGCGTTGGCCTCATGGCGAACATCAATAACCCGAATACCTTGATCCTTGCAACCCACCAGTATGGGCGAGATGTGGCCGCCGCATAGCGTATATAAAAACTGAACGCCCCTGGCCTTTAAGAACCGAGCAATCAACATACCACCGTTTTCCATGTGCTCCCCTCCCCTGATCACCCCAAAAATGAGACCCGCCTGGGGCCGAATACAGAAATACAAGCATGTCTGACGCCTTCTGGCATAAAGCTGGGTGGCCGATCAGCCAGGCATGGGGCTGGTTTCAGTATAACCGGAAAATCTATCTGGTCAACTGTTTATGAATACTCATTCACTATTTGAGAGGTCGGGCGCCAATGGGGGGTGTTTTCCAACTTCAATGGCAGGAAAGCGGATTCAGCCGCATTCTACCATCCACCGCAACGGCGCCCAATCCAGGCGCCAGCACTTTAACAGGATTTAAATCCAGCTCGCTGAGTTCAGGGATGATCTCCACCATGGCCGAGATCCTGGTAATCACACTGGCAAGGGCCTCTTTATCACCGGCGGGCGCCCCACGAAAGCCATCCAATAGGGCCGCGGATTTCAACGATTGTATCATATCTTCCGCTGCCTTCTGGCTCACCGGAGGAAGTCTAAAGGATATGTCGCGCAACAATTCAACCTGCACCCCGCCAAGGCCGCACAAGATGAGCGGACCAAAAGTCGCGTCGGTGGTCACGCCCACAAAAGCCTCAATCCCGCCTCTCACCTCTCTTTGCAGCAAGACGCCCTCCAGGTGGGCGCCGATACGCTTCATCTTAGACCTGAACTGCTCTACCGTCTCCAAAATGTCTTCACGGCTCCGAATGCCAAGCTTCACGCCGCCAACATCGCTTTTGTGGAGCACATCGGGAGAAACCACCTTCGCAACAAGGGGATAGCCCATTTCCTCGCCCACGTCCCCGGCCTGCTCCAGAGAAGCAAAGGCCGAGGCGGCCATGTCCACTCCGATAATGGCCAAAAGCTCGGATAGATCCTTTTGGGAAACCCAAACCGGTTCTTCAACCTGCGCTAAAATACGGGTCACGACGGCCCTTACAGCCTGTTTTTGCTCGTTGGTTAAGATGTGAGGGTCTCCAACCGGGGTTCTTCTCCAACGACCGTACCATTCGGCGGCGGCCAGGGCGCGTGCCGCGTTTTCTGGAAAGGAATAGGCGGGAAGCGGCCCGCGAGGCCCCATGCTCAAAACATCCGGAGCGCCTTTGGCCGACAGGAAGACCGATAATACAGGTTTGTGGTCGGGAACGGCGCCCGCCGCTTGGGCTATAGCTTGACCAACCTCTTTAGAATGAGACATACGGGGCGGAACAAAAATGGCGACAATGGCGTCAATTTCATGATGACGGCCCAAAACTTCAATGGCCCTGGCGTATTGGTCTGGTGTAGCGGAGGCAATCATATCGACCGGATTGTTCAATCCGGCCTGGCCGGGAAGAAACTCGCGAAGCTCCTGCTTTACCTGTTCTTCCAGCTCAGGGAGCTGAAGGCCATAAGAATCCAGCGCGTCGGCCAGGAGAATGCCCGGCCCGCCTGCGTTGGTCACCACGCCCACTCTGGGTCCCCGAGGCGGAGGTTGGGTGGAGAGCAGGGCCATGACGTCGAACAACCCTTCTAAAGTACTGGTTCTGATAACCCCAGCTTGTTTGAATAGGGCGTCAACAGCCACATCCATGCCCGCCAGGGCGGCAGAATGGCTCTCAGCAGCGCGAGAACCCGAGGCGGTGCGTCCAGACTTAACCGCCACAATGGGCTTCATACGCGCGACCTCGGCGGCTATTTTTGGAAAAAATCGTGGATTTCCAAAGCTTTCCATGTACAATCCGATCACCGCTGTCTGGGAATCGCACATCCAATAGGAGAGCAGGTCCGCAGCCGAAACATCAGCGTTGTTCCCAACCGAAACAAACGAGGATATCCCAAGATTCAACCGGCCCGCATTCTCCAATATAGCAACCCCCAAGGCCCCGCTTTGAGAGAGAATGCCAACGCCTCCCTGCGGCGGAAACTGTGGGGCAAAAGTGGCGTCAAGACAAAGCTCCGTATTCAAAACACC
>JBNKOV010000147.1:0-9718 GCA_050294955.1 Holophagae bacterium | reverse complement strand
TTATAGGGTTTCCCCTTGCGATAGACTGATATCGGCAGACGAACAACGGTAACCCGCTCCACATAATCAATCTGTAAATCGTCATGGACCGTTTCCTGGGCAAAGAGCAAGGCGAGTAGGAAGAGCATGTATCGCACCAATGGGCGGTTGGCCCGGGATGATCGAAAAGAGGGACCCGGAGGTCCCTCCCTCTAAGTGAATTACATAATGAACAGCAGCTCGTGGTAGGTGGGCAATTCCCAGTCGTTCGCATCGACCATGGCTTCCAGGGAGTCGCAGTGTTTTCGAACGTCGGCCATAACAGGAAGCACCTGTTTGGCGTAGGCCATGGCTTCTTCCTTCTCATTTTCCAGCATATGGACCTGGCTGAGAACAGACGCCAACTCCTGGCGACCGTCCAGAACGGCGGCGATCTGGTCGGCCAGGTTCTGGAGGTGTCTGCGCTGAGAGCGAAGGGTGGGCGAATCGTCCACCTTCAGGGCTCGCTGCATGCTTTCGATGGCTTCAGCCACCCGAGCTTGGTAGCGGAACGCAGGCGGCAGCACCTGGTTCTCCAACATGCGAAGCACCAGATTGGCCTCAATTTCGATGGACTTGGAGTAATGTTCCAAGCGCACGCTGAGATGGGCGTCCATTTCCTCCATATTGAGAATGCCGGACTTGTTGATGAACTGACGCGAGTCCTCATCTTCCCAAACCGAGAGGGCTTCAGGCGTCGTGCGCCAGTTGCTCAAACCGCGCTTTTCTGCTTCAACCTTCCATTCATCGGAGTAGTTGTTGCCTTCAAAACGGACGGGTTTTGAGCGCTTGATGAAGGGGCGAAGCATATTGAAAACGTTCTTTTCATTGATCTTCTTTAGCTTGGCCAGTTCCTTGTTCATTTCCAACAGACTTTCGGTGACCGCCGCGTTCAGGAACGCGGTGGGTATGGAAATGGATTGGCTGGAGCCTACAGCCCGGAACTCGAATTTGTTGCCGGTAAAGGCAAAGGGAGAAGTTCGGTTGCGGTCTGTGCTGTCGCGAGAAACTTTGGGCAGCTCGGAGAGGCCCAGGTCGATGGATTCGATGGTGTCGTCGGCGTATTTCTCCGATGCTTCCAACTTATCCAAAATCGCAGTGAGATGGCTTCCCAGGAAAGTGGACATGATCGCGGGAGGCGCTTCGTTGGCGCCCAGGCGATGGTCGTTGCCCGGACCAGCGATGGTGGCTCTCAGAATGCCGCCTCTTCTGTGGATCGCGTTGATGGTTGCAACCAGGAAGTACAAAAAGATCAGGTTGCGGTGGGGTTCATCGCCCGGCTCAAGCAGGTTCCCGGAATCTTCCGCCTGCATGCTCCAGTTCACGTGTTTGCCCGAGCCGTTTACATCGGCGAAGGGTTTTTCGTGCAACAGCGCCGCCAGATCATGCTCCCGCGCCATTTTGCGAATCACTTCCATGGTGACCTGGTTGTGGTCCGCGGCCAGGTTGGCCTGCTCAAAAATAGGCGCAATCTCAAATTGATGGGGAGCCACTTCGTTGTGGCGGGTCTTGCAAGGCACGCCCAGGCGGTAGAGCCGCTCTTCCATGGCTTCCATGAATGCCAGAACCCGGTCCTTGATGGAGCCAAAATAATGGTCTTCCATCTGTTGGCCCTTGGCGGGCTGACATCCCAAAACAGTTCTGCCCGCCATCAGCAGGTCCGGTCGTTTTTCAAAAAATTTCCGGTCAACCAGGAAGTACTCCTGCTCGCAGCCCACCGTCGCATACACATTTTGCTTTTTGCCGGTGAAACATTCCAGAGCAAAGCCGGCAGCCTCGCTCAGCCCTCTGGTTGATTTCATGAGCGGTGTTTTCTTATCAAGAGCATGACCCGTGTAGGACAGGAAAACTGAGGGAATGCAAAGCACTTTCACATTGCCGTTGATCATGACAAAAACCGGGCTTGATGGGTCCCAGGCCGTATAACCGCGGGCTTCAAAGGTGCTTCTCATGCCGCCCGAGGGGAAGCTGGAGGCATCCGGTTCGCTTTGGATTAGCTGGCTCCCGGAAAAACGCTCCATGGGATGGTTGTTCGAATCAAGTCCAAAAAAGGAATCGTGTTTTTGCGCGGTCAGACCTGTCATGGGATGGAACCAGTGGGTGTAGTGGGTCACTCCCTTCTCTCGCGCCCATTCCATCATGGCCTGTGCAATGACATCTGCGTCTTCCAGTTCCAGCTTGTTTTTCTTCTCCACAGCGTTCTTCAACGCTTTAAACGTACCCTTTGGGAGTCGTTTACTCATGGTGTCTAAATCAAAAACGTGACTTCCGAATATCTCGGATGAGTAGGACATGATTATCTCCTCGGTCTATGTAACATCGACTTTCGAACGTTCGACCTCAATTCCGTCATAGGCGAAAGGGCTGTGTGTCCGGGCTTCCCAGCGGACTGAACAGGCATGTCTTGCCGGGCAATCACGCAGCCCTTTTTTTGAGGGGGTTGTAAGTGGGCCGTTTTCAGAAAAAGAGGGCGCCTTCCGGAAAGAATCCGGACCTGAATGGCTTGTTTATGTAGTTGGTTCCGGGAAACCATGCTTCTCAAGGCCCTACCTGCCTCCTCATTCACATGAAATTCTCCCAAATAAGAGCGTGGATGTACAGGTAATATTTGCATGGTTTGCGATTAACTTGAATTTTTTAACCTAAGCGCCTTAAAATAAATCGGGTTCGTTGGCCGCCAATTTCTTCGTCAAATTCAGGCCCCGTCTTCGGCCTTGGATGAAATGGCCTCCAAAGCCTCCTCACGGGTTCCATACATGGTGAGGTACTGGTCAATTCGGGTCATTTTAAAAAGCTGCCAAACCCGTTCTCCCACATTGCACATGGCCAGTTCTTGTTTAAGATCCGTGGACTGAAAACAAAACACAAATGCGGCAAGGCCACTGCTATCCATGAACTTAACCTTTCCCAGGTCCATGAGCACCATGCAGTCGCGACCCTCTACGAGTTTTGAAAAGGCGTGTTGAAAATCGGCCGCCACATGCATGTCCAGCTTTTCTACGATGACCTCCACAACCAGGATCCCTTTTTCCATACAGGTTTTAAACATGCCTTGTCCTCTATTCCAAGAATTGTCCGCCTTATCTACTCTACCGGTTTAAGGCTCGTTTTGCACCTGTTAAAAATGGCGAGGCCTAAAAAACAGGAAGCGACCCTGCGCATCCTGACTATGGCTGTGAGATTTCAGATCGGTAGCAGATGCTTCGCGCAACCTCTTGGGCCTTGTCCTCGCCGGCCAATCGCGCAACCAGGGTAAGGGCAAATTCCGTAGCTGTTCCGGCGCCCTGAGACGTAATCACGTTGGCGTCTTGGACAACAGCGGCGTCGGGCAACGCCTCCGGCAACTGATCCAACACAGAGAAATGGGCCGTATGCGCCTTGCCATCCAGAGCCCCCGCCTTCTGCAGCAGGGTGGGGGCCGCGCAAATGGCGGCAATATGCCTGCCCGAACTGGTTTGTTTGCGCAACAGGTTCAAAACCACTTCATCATCGCATAAATTCATGCAGCCCGGCCCGCCGGGAACAACCAGGCAGTCGTAATCCCGATCCAGGGCGTCGTTTAAGCCTCTGTCTGCTGTTAAATGGATGCCGTTTCTGCCGGTGATCCTGGTGCTGGGGCCGTGGGCCGCCACTGTGGTCTGAATGCCGGCTCTTCGCATAAAGTCTATGGGTGCAATAGCCTCCATTTCTTCGACTCCGTTGAAGATCAATACGAGCGCAGTTTTTTCCAACATTGGAGAACCCTCCTTTAATCGCGGTGCATGATCGAGATTCTCTCTGGTTTGTTTTTACCATTAGCCGGGCGTCAAGTGGAAGGGGAAAATGACGGGAAACGATTTTTCCCTGTGTTTTTTCACATAGCTTCAAACTGTTGGTTGACCTGGACTCCTGTACTTTGCGAAAATGGTGGGGCGTGTCAATAGGTTACGCTTTAAACAAAATGGGGGACGGCAGTTTTCAAGCGTCTCCATTGCCAGGTGATGACCGCTTTTCAGGCGGCAGCTCACTTCTGCAGAGACAGGGGCCTTTGGCCGATGAACACCAACATCAAGAACATCACAAGAAAAATAGCTTCGGAGTTCAACCTGGCGGGTTGCTTCTTATTAAATCCAAAGTCTGGAGACTGGTCCGGTCACAAACCGGGAGACACCTTCCAAACCTACCTCACCAGTTTGTTCACCTCCAAGGAACCCTCCTATTTTAATGAGATCCGCTTTTTCAAATACAACGAGTCGGGACAGGAGAAGGTCGCCCGCTACTGCGCCCTCATTCCCATGGAGCTGGAGGGCCTGGATTTTAGCTTTATTGGCGTCATCTACCACAGTCAAGACCAGTTGCAGGATTTGTTGAAGTATCGCATCTTTCCCATGTACCTGGTCTTTTGGGTTCATCAGTTCATGTCCGAGTCCAAACTCAAGGAAGCGGGCGGTGAGGGGAGCCAGTTGTTGGCCGCTCTGGAAGAGAAACGGATTTACGCCCAACAACTGGAATCCCGGGTCGCCTCCCTCAATGCGGAAATTGAGGCCATTAAAAATTCGGAAATGGGCTTGGACCAGAAGGTGGACGAGCTTTCACGATTATTGGAAGAGCAGGGGCGTGAGTACGCCGGTCTGGCTGCCGCATACCAGGAATTATTCAACGACATAGAAAGCCTCCGCAACGAGTATCTGGAAAGCGCGGTCACCTTTGAGCACAAAATCCTTGATCTGGAAGTGGATAAGCGTCGTCTGAAAAACCAGGTCCGCAAGCTGGAGCGTCAGGCTGAGCAGAAAGAAGGATTTAGCGAAAAGGATTACCTCGCTTTGGGCGCTCGTCTGAAAAAAGCCCAGGAGCAGGCCGCCCGGTACAATCGTTTATACGAGGGCCTGAAGGCCGAATTGGGTGGTTTAGAAGCGGCCCAGGTGAACAAACTGCTGCATTCCGTGAAAGCCCTACAGGAGCGGGTTGACTATTACCGGGATAAGGCCATGAAAGCGGAAGAGCCCAAGATTCATCGGGGTCGTGAGCTGATGGGTTGACAACCTGGAATAGGAATGGTCTTGCTTTCGTAGGTCCCTTCTTCTCAGGTAAGTGGTGTTGCACCAAAAGCAATAGGGACCCGCTGCAGTCAACATTTTACGTGCAGTCTTCTATGGCCTGGGTATAATGATCTTGACGGACAAGGAGGCGGGATCCCAGCTTTTATTGCAGGCGTTTTTGCAACGGGTGATTAATGGCGGCGGTCGGATTGAGCGCGAGTATGGTTTGGGTCGTGGCCGCACGGATTTATTGGTGATGCTGTTTCATAAGGCCGGTGTTCAACGGATCGTTTTAGAGTTGAAGATATTAAAGGGAAAGGGCCAAACAACCATCGACCATGCGCTCCCCCAGGTAACCAACTATATGGACCACTGTGGAGCGGATGAAGGGCATCTCATTCTGTTTGATAGGAGTGAGCGAAAATGGGAGGAAAAGATTTTTAGGGATCAAATCCAATTCCAAGGCGTCACCGTTGGCGTATGGGGCATGTGAGGGTCTTCAAGCGGGTTATGACCAGAATCCAATTCGCCCAATAGAAGGCCGTAAGCCGGGGCCGGAGCGGGATTTTAATCCGACTACCTGACCCCAGAATTAAAACAAGAAACCCTTTTAAACCTTTGCGATGATCTTGAATTCTACTGCAATGGGCGTGGGCAGAGCGCCCACTTCAACTGTGGTTCGCGTCGCGCCAATGGGCGCAAAGGTTTCTGCGTATACCTTGTTGTACCCGGCAAAGTCTCGCTTCATATCAGTGAGGAAAGCCAGAACGTCCACCACCTTTTCGATGGAGCTTCCAGACGCCTCAAGCACGGCCTTCACATTCTCAATAACCGAGCGGGTTTGCGCCTCGATATCGTGATCAATCACCTCGCCGTTTTCCCCAAAAGTCACGCCGGGAATCTCCTTCGTTCCCGGTTTTCGCGGGCCAATGCCCGAAAGGAACAAGAAATCCCCTTCACGACGGGCGTGGGGATAGGCGCCTACAGGTTCCGGCGCCTTATTGGTGTTGATCTGTCCATTTTTAGCAGTCATGAATGCGCTCCTTGGCTTTAAAGTTTAATGCAGATATTGCGGGCTTCGGTATAGAAGTCGATGGAATGTCTGCCGCCCTCGCGGCCAATGCCCGAGGCTTTCATGCCGCCGAACGGGGTGCGCAAGTCGCGGAGCATCCAGGTGTTCACCCAGATAATGCCCGCATCCATGGCCTGAGCCACCCGGTGCCCGCGGCTTAGGTCCGAGGTCCACAACGTGGCGGACAGGCCGTAACGGGTGCCGTTGGCATGAGCGATCACCTCTTCCTCCGTATCAAAGGGACAAACCGTGACCACCGGCCCAAAAATCTCTTCCTGCATGACCCGACATGAGGGCGTGAGCCCTGTTATTACGGTGGGATTCAAAAAATAGCCCCCGGCAAGATCCCCCTCAAGCTGAGGCCGGTCGCCGCCTAAAACCACCGTTCCGCCTTCTTCACGGGCCAGGTCGATATAGGAGGTGACCTTTTCAAGATGGGCTTTGCTCACCAACGCGCCGAGATGAGAGCCCGGCTCTGTAGGATCGCCCACCACCAGTTTTCCCGCCTTGGCTAGAAACCCCTGCATAAATTCGTCAAAAACACTGCGCTGCACAAAGAGCCGAGAGCCACAGAGGCAAACCTCGCCCTGGTTCGTAAAAGCAGCGGCTGAAGCGCCGGAGACAGCGGCCTTCATGTCCGCGTCCGCAAACACAATATTGGCGTTTTTTCCGCCCAATTCCAGACCCAACTTCTTGAAATGGGGCGCTGCGTCTCGTTGAATCTGAATGGCGGTCTGCGTGCCGCCGGTAAATGAAATAAGCGGCACGTCGGGATGTTGCACCAAGGCCGCGCCCGCCTTTGCGCCAAGCCCCATCACAATATTACAAACCCCGTGAGGAAGGCCCGCTTCGTCGAGCACCTCGGAAAAGAGGTGGGCCGTCATGGAGGTCATTTCCGAAGGTTTCACAACCGCGGTATTGCCAACAGCCAGGGCCGGAGCGATCTTCCAGGTCATGAGATAGAGGGGCAGGTTCCATGGGGAGATCAGCCCGGTCACTCCCACGGGTTTGCGAGAGGTGTAGTTGATGGCCTTGCCGTCCATATCGGTGGACCCATCTTCATGGTGCAGAATGGCGCCCGCGAAGAATCGGAAATTATAGACCGCTCTGGGGATGTCCACCTTGCGAGCCAGAGCCACCGGCTTCCCCTGATCCCGGGACTCGGCTTCAGCGAATGCCTCCAATCGGGCTTCCAGAAGATCGGCGATCCGGTTGAGCATTTGGGACCGTTTTTCAGCCGATGTTTGAGACCAGCCCGCAAACGCCGCTTTAGCAGCAGAGACCGCCGCCTCAATGTCGCATTCATCAGAGCTGGGAACCTGGCTGTAAACCTTGCCCGTGGCGGGTTGGAAATTGTCCAGGTATTCGCCGCCGACAGGAGCCACTCGTTTTCCATCAATGTAATTGGCCAGTTTCATGTACACGCCTCCGCCTCATTTCGCGCTCATTATCTTACACGTTCAAGGTTGCAAAGGCAATCGAGGAGACAGGTTCCGCAGCACGATCAGGCGCTCAGGCCCCTGGCGCAGAGTTCGACAATTTGTCGAGCCAGGTCCTGTTTTGAACCGGCGCCCAGGTCGGTAATCTCTCCGTCTCGATTGATGGCGTGAATGCGGTTGTGGTCGGAGGCAAAACCCTGTTCCGCTTTGGAAATGTCGTTGGCGAAAATCCAGTCCAGGTTTTTGCGCCTCAACTTATCGCCCGCATTTTCCAGGAGCGTCTCCGATTCGGCGGCGAACCCAGCCAGAACAGCCGGCTTCGATTTGCCCAGTTCCGCCAGGATATCGGTCGTTCGATGCAATTGAATCTGGCCGTTGAACTGGTCCTTCTTCAACTTCTGCGGAGCCGCATCCGGTCGGTAATCCGCTACAGCCGCAGCCATGACCACAACCGTGGATTGACCGCGACGAGACAGCACCGCCTCTTCCATTTCAGCGGCGGATCGCACCGGCACGCACGAGACCCGATCAATCGGGTTCAGGTTCACAGGGCCATGAACCAGGGTTACCCGAGCACCGGCGTTTCGAAAAGCGCGAGCAAGGGCGAAACCCATCTTCCCGCTGCTGCGGTTGGTGATAAACCTGACCGGGTCCAAATCCTCCGCGGTAGGACCGGCGCTCACGAGGACCCGTTTCCCAACCAACGCCGGAACCTGGGGCGTAAGGAGTTCTTCCACATAGTCCACAATGGCGTCCGGCTCCGCCATTCTGCCCGCGCCCGTTTCGCCACAGGCGAGAGAACCGGATGAACCATAAAGGGCAAATGCCCCGTCCTGGGCAATCTGCTCCAAGTTGCGCTGGGTTGCGGGATGCGTCATCATGGCCGTGTTCATGGCCGGACAGATCAGAGTCTTGCCCTGATGAGCCAGATAGGTGGTCGTCAAGAAATTATCCGCGAGCCCATGAACCATCTTGGCCAGGGTATTGGCGGTCAGAGGCGCAATAAGTAGAAGGTCGGCGCTGCGGATGAGAGAAATATGTTCCACTCCCGTAGACGCGTCAGAGGTGGGCGTCTCCACACGAACCTCATGACCGGAAAGGGTTTCCAGGGTGAGCGGCCCAATAAAACGAGCAGCCCAGGGCGTCATAACCGGAACCACCTCATAACCCCGCGCCGTGAGAAGCCTTACCAGTTCAGCCGTTTTGTAGGCGGCAATGCCGCCAGTAACGCCTAAAACAATTCGACTCCGAGCATCCCGTTGTTGGGCCATGATGTCAACCAATGAGAGGGCCAATCAGGCCTACTCTTCCTCCGAAGACTTGCTCGCTGCTTCCGCTGCTTGTTCCGTCTTGCTTTCCGCAACGTCTGCTTCGTCGTCTTTCTTTGCGCCAATCTTGCCGAAAGTCAATAAATTCTGCTCAAGCTCGTTCATGGCGACGGTCGTCATCTTGCGGATGCCATCCAGCCGGGGCTTTGCGCCCTTTTGCAATTGCGCTACACGCTGTCCTGACAAAATAATAAAACGATACTTCGAGCCAACACCTTCAGGAATCTTCATATACCTGTTACTCCGTCCAAAACATATTACGGGGAACCCGTTGGAATGGGGTTTCGCAAACCCACAACAAAAAATGGCCGCAGGCCAAAACCTCATTTTAACCTTCCTGGGCGAATGTTGCAATGATTTTACCTATAATATTCTTGTTTGCCGCTGTCTTACAACGGCTTGCCCGGATGATTGAGCGCAGTGACTTATAGCAGGAATCCAGGTCGTCATTCACGATGGCGTAGTGAAATTCATCAATTCGTTTCATTTCGCCCAACGCATTTTTCAGCCGCCTTTGAATTACTTCCGGGGAGTCCTTTCCCCGAGAAACCAGCCGGGCTTCAAGCGTCTGGAAATCTGGTGGAAGGATAAAGACGCCAATGGCTTGAGGGGCCTGTTCACGCACAAGCGCCGCGCCCACTACGTCAATATCTACAATAACATCCTGCCCCTCTTCCAGCCGCTTCATAATCGGCGCTTTTGACGTGCCGTAAAGATGACCGTGAACGCGGGCCCACTCTAAAAACGCGCCCTGATCTACCAGCGCCATAAATGTGGCCTCATCTACAAAATGGTAGTGGATCCCGTTTTCCTCGCCCATTCTGGGCGCTCGGGTGGTATGGC
>JBNKOV010000146.1:0-9743 GCA_050294955.1 Holophagae bacterium | reverse complement strand
GGCTGTATTGAAAAGCTTTAGGCGCTTTTTCGGGGTGACGGTTTTGGCCTTTGTGGGGAGGCTGTCCATGGTTGGCAAGCCGTCTACTACTAAGATGACGTTGTCTGGTCTGGGGTTCATTTTGGCGATGGCTGCGAGTCCCTTTTCTAAGTTGGTGCCGCCCGTCGGCGCGGTCTTTTTGAGGGTCTCTACGGCCTGGTCAATCCGACTCTTTTCACCAGCGTCCAGCCAGGATCCGTCCGTGCCGGGAATGAGCGGGGCGGCGTCTTCTGCGAAGGTGTACATTTGGAAATGACTGTCCTGGGGCAGTTGGGTGGCCAACCAGTCTACGCAGGCTAGGGTCTGTTGCCACTTTTTTGCCTGTAACTTTTGTTCTACCGGCATGTTGCGCAAGCGAATGATGTTGACGATTGTCTGGTCCAACATGGAGGCGGAGGCGTCTACCAGGATGAAGATACGCTTGCCGCCCACCTTCAGGCCGGTGAGGTATTGGCGGTCTCCATCGCCGATGAATGATCGGGTCGAGCCGGTTGGCAAGGGGTCGTTGGGGATGGAAGCGGCGAGGCGTTTGGTTTCCTGCTCAAGTGTCTTGAGGTCGGTTTTCAGCTTATTGATATGGGCTTCTTTTGACAGGGCGTCGTTTTCGAAGGTGGCCATTTCCTCGCGGGTTCTGGTTATGATTTCAAGCACCCGCTTGGAGAGGCCTTGGGTCACAACCCGCTTGTTTTGAGTCACCTCAAGGGAGTTGCGCAACTCTACCAGGTGAGCCTGCGCGTCTAGCACCTGTTTCTCAATTCGGTCTACTTCGGCCTGTAAATCCTCGGATAGGGTTTGCTTTCGCTGCTCAACTGAGCCGTTGATGATCATGTACAGAAGGATCACGGCGCCCAATCCACAGGTCATGGCGTCTAAAAAGGTGAGGCCAAATACGTTGACGGATCTACGACGGGCCATGTTGCACCACTGCGATCATCTGTATTTCCAACTCGTTGTGGAGTTCTATCTTGTCGCCTGAGGACAGCATGACGGGTTTCTGAATTTCTACGCCGTTATGTCGGCAAGCGGCCTTTTGAGGGTCCAACAGGAATCGACCGCCTTCGTAGTTTATGACACAGTTCTCCTCCAGTTTTGGGAGGCATAGGCCCAATGTGTTGGGGGCTAAAGCTTTAGCTAGAGTGTAGCTCTCTCGGGGCAGGGGATGGGCCTGGCCGTCGTAGAGGAGATGGGTGGGGAGCGGACGCGGTTTTTTGAGGGCCGGTTTTGCCTTAGGCGTCTGCGGAGCCTGGGCTTCTACGGTGAGCTTGAGGGCTGGGCTGGCGGCGTCTTTCAGGTGTTTGCCCAGTTCATATAGGGTCTTGACGCATGCTTCTTTGGCGATGATGGTTACGGGGATATTTCCTGCATCAGCCATCTCTATGAAACCCGGCAGTTCTGCGAGGCGGTGGGAGAGGAGAACGGGCGTGGCGGGTTCTGAGAGTTGCGCTCTGTTCAGTATAGCCTGGTAGCTCTCGCGAGCTGCTTCAACCAGATCAGTGCGATGGATTTTTATGTGGTATCGTCTGGCCCCGCTGTCCATTGCGATTTCTATATAGCTCTGGGTCTGCAACGCTTCAAGCCACTTCGGCAGGTTGGAGAAGATGGTCTGCTCGGATTGGGCGGAATGGAGTGGGTCGAAACGGGTTTCCTGAACAAAACGTCGGGCGATGGTTTGAGTCCATATTTCCAGGAGGTGTTTGAGTCCAGGCGCCTGAAGCGCTTTGACGTTGTGCTGTTCCAGGGTTAGTTCTTTTTGGTTTGCTCGGGTCGCAATCAACGTGGTTTTTATGGGGCCGTGCAAGGTCATTTCTAAGTGGACGAGAGGTCCGGGTTTGATCTTGTTTGCGGCGCTGGCGGCGCTGGCAAGGGCGGTGGTTGTCATTGCCCTGGCCGTGATGCCGCCTGCTTGGAGGATGCCGAGCAATAAGGCGAGTTGGGGTTTTTGGAAGGTGTCCGGCAGGGCCAACATGAGGGGGCGGTTTTCGAAGTGCAGGGCGAGTTGGGTGAGCTGGCCGTGGACAAGATCTGCATGGGTCAGGCTCCTGGGGAAGGGTCGGCCCAGGGGTTGGGAGCCCATGTCCCGCCAGTACCAGTTACAGGTCCATCTTGGTCTAAGTCTCGCGCGTTCATAGGCTTCTTGCCCATAGACGAAGTGACCGTCTTCATAGAGGGCGTAGCCCGGTCCCAGGTCCGTGATGCCGTGGCTCGGGCCTTTGAAGCTTAAGATTCCTGCGTCGTTCAGTTCCAGTGAGAGATGGTCCATGGCTGCCCCTAATCCACCTGCAGGTGATCTATGAGATGTTCATCCAGGTAGGTTTCGGCGTCCATGACCAGTCTTTCCTGGTGAAGCTGGAGCTGGTGCAGCAGGAACATGAGGAAGATGCTGATGAGCAGGGCGACAAGGGTAGAGTTAAAGGCTACGCCCAGGCTTCGGGTGACGCCTTCTATGTTGCCTTCTACGGCTTTGTGGGCCTGGCCCAATGCTTCGCCGATGCCGCGCACGGTTCCTATGAATCCGATGGACGGGATGGCCCAACTGATGTAACGAACCATGGACAGCTCGGATTCCAAGCGATCAGCCGTTGCCTCACAAACCCCGTGGGCTGTGTCGGATGCGTCCTGGATATTGCCGGTTACGGAAAATCGATGCAGCGCCGCCGCCAGGGTTCTGGGCAGGAGCCGACTGCGGTCTGCGGGTTTTAAGGACTGGAGTTGGCGCTGGTATTCCCTGGCGTCCTGGGGCAGGATTCTGGCGCCTTCGGCTCTTGGGGCCAGATCCAATTTGAAGAGTTGTTTCTCTTTAATGGCTGAGACGCCTTTAAATCCCATAATAGCGAGCGCCCAAAGCATGAGTATGAAACAGGTCTCCTGCTCAAAGTCTCTCAGAATAACGTAGATTGAACGTTTCGGCACATAGCTTGGGTCGGCCTGCATCTGGGCGGACTGGTTGGCGAGATGGGCGTCCGCTTCAGGCCGGATAATGGCGACATAGGCGGCGTGAACTATGATCACAGCGAGGAACAGGGCTGCGAGTTGATAGACGAATTCCATGGGGAAGGATTTGTTCATAGGGGCCTCATGTTTAGATATCGATTGGGAAAGACACAGCGCCGTCCGCCGACAGCTTCTCGGTTGGGTTGAAGTATTCCGGCTCTTTTTCTTCCTGACGCGGTGCTGGCGCGGAAAGCATGATGAGGACGCTTGCTAGGAACAACAGTTTTAATTTCATGGTTTACTCCACATACCGGGCTATTCGAAATCCCAGATCTGGTCTGGGTTTTTCGCCGTAATCGCGAAAGGTGAGTCTTAATTCGGTGATGGTGCTGTGCTGCCAACTGGATCCCCGAATGACATGGTATTTGCCGGTGGGATCGCCCAATGGATCCAGTTCCTGTTTTCCGCCGCCAGCGGTTTGGATGGTGTAGAAGTCATGGACCCATTCCGCCACGTTTCCGCCCATGTTGTAGATCCCTAGCGGATTTGGCAGGTAATTGCCGACCGGGGCGGTTACGGCCTTCTGGTCGTTGTAGTTCTTTAAAGCGCCGGGTAGGAATCCGGCGGCGGATATGTCGGCGTAATTTCCCGAATCGGGGGGCGCGGGCAGTTTGGGTCCCCAGGGATATTTGCGGCTTTTTTCTTTGCCTCCGGAATATCGGGCGGCCCAGGCCCATTCAGCTTCTGTTGGCAGTCTGTAGCCTGAGTTTAGTGGTGTTGCCGGCACAAAGCCGCCATCTTTTTCTACGTAAAAAGGTTCCAGGCCCTCTTTTTTGCTGAGCCAGTTGCAGTAGGCGGCGGCCAGTTTCCAGGTGATGTTCACTACGGGTTGATCGTCAGTTTCAAGGGTGTGTTCCTGGAAGCTGCCGGAGCGGTGTTCCGGCATGAACTTCTTGAACTGCGCGTTGGATACCTCATGTAAACCCAGGTAGTAGGCTCGAGTCAACTTGATGTCTCTTCTGGTTTCGTTGGCTCTACGGCCCGGCTCTCGTCTGGATGCGCCCATTTGGAAGGTTCCTGGCTTGACGATTTTCATGGCGTGATCGCCAACATTGAGAATGTCTGGGGTGGCTTCCTCTTTGGCTTCGGCGATGGTTTTTAACTGTATATCAAGAGACTTCGCAAAGCCTGGCAAAGGGGTGATGGTTTTGCTGAATGGCATGAAGCCGGTCTTGCGGATCTCGATTTTCTGAGGTCTGGCGGGCAGGGTGTAGGCGCCATGTGCTTTTCCAAGAACCTTATCATTCACAAGCAGTTCCGAACCTGCCGGCCAGGTGTTGACCACCAGTTTGCCCTCCAGTTGGGAGAGATTGAGGTTCAGAGTTTCCTTTGCTCCTGGATTAAGCGTGATCTCGCCTTTTTGAGGTGAGAATCCGGACTTATGCAGCATGTAGGCCTGCTTTTGCGATGGGGGCAATGTGAGGGTTAAAGGCGTAACCCCTTTATACACGCCGTTTACGCTGACCATGGCCGAAGGCGGCGTGCTGTTGATCTCAAGGGTCCCGTCTGCGGGGATCAGGGTGGCCAAAGGGAGTTCCAGGGGCTGATTGGCCACCACGCGAAATTGGCCGGTATAGGTTTTGAAGTTCTTCATTTTCAGTTGGAACTGGTGATTACCCGCTCCAATGTCCCCGGAGGTTGGCGTTTTGCCAATTTTCATGGAGCCCACCCAGATTTCGGCGCCCGAGGGTTGGGAGGTGAATCGGACGGGCGCCCATTTGGGGATCAGCCTCGCCTTCAATTCCTGGTCTCGGCCCATGCCTTCTATGGTGACTGTCGTGTTAAAGTCTTGATGTCGGGGCGCTTGGATGAGGATTGCGTGGTCTCCGGCTTCCAACTCGTAGGGCGCGTCCGACAGATCGCCAAGACTCTCTCCGTCGATGGTGGCCTGAGCGCCCACAGGTCCCAGGATCTTTAAGAATCCGGGTAGTTTATCCATGGTCAGTTGGAAATCCTGGGATGGATCGCCAGTGACTTCAATCATCGTATCGAGAGGGCGATAGCCCTCCTTTTTGGCAAGCACCCGGTAGGAGCCGGGCAGCATGAGTCTTCTGGACCCAAAGCTGGGAGCAAAGGATGCTTTGACTTCCAGGCTGTCTGGCTGTGGGGACACTTCTACGGCAACGGATTTTGAGAGGAAGAGAAATGTGGCTGCGCCTCCCAAAACCAGCAATATCAAGACGGTAACCATGATGGCCGGGCGAAAGAAACTGGGTTTGCCCTTTAGTTCTACGATGGGATTGGGCTTAAAGGGGGCGGGTTTCAAAGGTTCATTCTGGTCCGATTCTGTCTTTTCAGGCTCCCCTGGCGGCTTTGTAGGCGGGGTTAGGATGGGCGCGGCCTTTTGGGATCTGGGCGACAAGCGAAAACAGGTTCTCTTCGCATCTGCCTCAAAATGAAGCTGTTCGTTGCCAAAGTCGATCTGGTCGCCGTCTTGCAGCCATTGGCTGGAATGGAGATGGGAGCCGTTGCAGATGACGGTATGGCCTTCTGTGGGCTGGAGGAAAATTCTGCCGTCCTCCAGTCCCATCCATGCATGGGGTTCGCTTGAGCCGGAAAGGGGGATATCCGCCTCAGGTCCGCCGATAGCAAGGGGAAAATCATGTTCTGAAACACCGCGCTCCCCACTGGCGTCTTTGATAGAATAGGCGCTCAAATTTTCTCCTTACATCGAATGTCGAAAGGCGTTTGGGGTTGTTTTCCGGCTTCCAGCTTAATCTGGAGCCTGACATCGCGATAACCCTCGCGGGAACCCAGCACAACATAGGAGCCAGGACGCAGGTCGAGATGTTTGGTGTCAAAGGCTCCCAACTCGCCCACCTTATAGACGGTAATGTTGGTCTTGCCATCGGATTGGAGAACAATAGGGATGGGAAGGCTATAGGCTTCAATGGCTTGAGACAATTGGGCGGTAAGCTTGCTCAGCCGGTCGCCCGGGTTGTCAAGATTGCTGGCCATGCCCAGCACCAGTTGGGCTTCGCTGAACACTGCCCGGGCCGCCAGTCGCTGGGGTTCTTTGAGATATTGGGATATGGAGTCTGTGAGATCGGCCCGTTCTAGGGTCTGGTTCTTGCCCGTTTGGGCGAATTGGATATGCGGGTCTTTTTCCAATATGTCGGTGTAGAGATTGGCCGCCTCTCGCCAGGCCTCTTTTGCTTCGGCTATTTTCGCCTGGTCGCCGATCTGTTGGATCTGGCGGGTGAGACTGGCGGTTTGGGCCATGCTGAGTCCCTCTTTCGCCTGGGGATCGCCTGGTTTGGCTTTTAAAGCGTACTGAAAAGCCTCAATAGATTTTTTGAAGTCGCCTTGGTCCAACGCACTCAAACCTATGGACATGTAGTGGGTGTAGGAAGGATCTGCCTGCACGGATGGGGTTTCTGTCTCGCCCTCCATTTGGGAGGTTTTTCCCAAGGTGAGAGGTATGAGGAGACAGAGCATTGGCAGGTAAATCAGGCGGATTCTGCTCATGAATTACTTCTCCTGCGAGCTGATTTCAGTTAGGGGCTGATTGGGGTCGGCCGGTAGGCCCATGTCGTTGAGGAATATGGATTTCAACATGCCCCGCCACGATTGGTACTGTTCCGCCGCCGTGCCGCTGAGGCGCAGGGTGTTGCCTTTGAGATCGACTAACAGCGGCTCCATTTCCGCGTCCAGAGATGCGGCCAATTCGGCCAGGGCCGCTTTGTGCATTTTCAGTTCCTGCTGTTTCGCCATGCCGCTTTGCAGCGCCATGGACCCGCCAATGATTGCGGCTTCCTGTACGGCGCGACTGGATTGGCTGTCCCCATCCGAGGCGATGGCGCCTATGATGGCCGCTGCGCCTAAAATCTGTTGCAGCCGCGCCTTTCGGCGGGCCTCTTTGAGGGTCAGCTCTTCTCGGAAACTGGCTTCACGCCAGCCGTGATAGGCCTCGAACATGCGGACCTGAAAGTCCTGGTAATGAGCGGTTAGGGTGTCGATGAGCATGGCGTCTCGCTCCGCTATCATGTGGACCCGCTCCATCATGGGATCGTCTTCCGAGGGCAGTCTCCGCACCGAATAGCGTTCCTTGCGCTTCTTCTCTTTCAGGTACTCGCTAAACACATCGGGCGCCATGTCGGAGGCGAATCTGAGTGATGCGACCTGGCGGATTTCCATGATGCGTTCGTCTCTGAGTTGGATGCGGTGTTGCAAGAGGTCGTTGGCAATGGCGTTGTACAGTTCGTAGAAGGGATCTTCGTAAAAGCCGTCTTCGTTATAGGCTCGATAATCGGCGGGCTGTTTATATTTCTTTTTAAACCATTCCCTTCCCGTCGCGTCCTGGGCTTCAATTTCAACGACGAGCTTGAGGCCGGTAGATTTTATTATAGTTCCTGTAACAATAACTTCGGACGATGGGACCACTACGGGCGTGACGCGAACGGAGCCCCAAAAGCCTGTAGATTGTAGGGTTTCCATGAGAGTGACCGGAATGAAGCGGGACTCCGATTTGCGGACGCCGTCGTAGACGCCCTTGGTTTCCATCTTGTAGCTGTTCTTATCTTCCAGCCCGGTTTGGAATATCACGATGCTCACATTTAGCAGTCGTTTTTCGGGAATCTCGCCCGTGGCGCGTCTGAGCACTACGTCATCCTGGCCGAATAGGGCGGGGCAGAGCAATAAGATAAGGGTGATCAAGCTCCAAGGGGTGATTTTTATTTGATTTATAAACAACGTCTCTCTCCAACCAGTGCTGCTTTTTAGGGTTGATTGTTCTTCTTTGTTCCAATGCCCTTGTATTTGCGATACTCTTCCCAAAGTTTCTCTTTGAGCGCCGGATCCTGCTCTTTCATGGCGGCTTCTCTGAGTTGGCGCGCTACAATGTCGTCGTCTCTTCCGTCTGGGATGTCTGGGGGGATGTTCCCTCTGCCGCCGGCGTTATTTCCCTGTGCGCTTTTGGCTCCGGCTCTTCCGGCTTCACTGCCGCTTTCGGTCCCGGCGGGTCCGTTTTCTTCGCCCTGGCCTTGGTTCTGCTGACCAGCGCTGCCTTGATTATTGGAGGCTGAGGTGTTTTGGGCGGCCTGGTCTCCGCTGGAGTTATGACCCTGGCCGTTCTGGCCCTGGCCGCTTTGGGTTCCATCGCCGTTGCCGCCATCGCCTCTGCCGGAAGGCTTTTTGTTTTGCTGAGCGCCGCCTGCGTTTGAGGATTGGGCGCCTTCGGGACGTTTTTCTTTCAATAAATCTTTCTCGCGGAGCAGGACGCCGTCAAACTCTTGAAGGGACTCTTTTAACTTGCGATCCAGCAGAGCGGACTTTTCTTCCGGCGTTAGGGCCTTTTCCGGTTCGCTGACAGGTTTGTCCTTATCCGGCTTTGCTGTCTGGTTTTCTTGGGCGGCGTTTGAGGAAAGCGCGGGCGGACGGGTCGATGCGCAGGCGTGGCTGGCGAAGAGGAGTCCGCAAATTAAAAAAAGCCTTGAAGCGCCTTGCCATCCAACGTTCTTCATAATACCACCAACCATTTCAATGCGCTCTTCCATTATAGCGAGCTGACAAAGATTATGCAAAATGGATTCCACTTTGCAATCTTAACGCTATCAATTTATTATTCTTGAGTTTAGGGTTGATGGCCGGTTCTCGGAAACTGGGGTGTTGTCTCCGTGGGATGCCGTTTGTCATCTGGGGTGTACGTTAAAAAGGTCAGGTGTTCTCCAAGACAGCGTGATTTTTTTGAAATCGCCGAGGCAAAAGGTGGGACATGTTCGAGTTGACGGGGTTGGTCCCTGCGGGTTGGCAATGCATGCAATGCCGGGAAATCTCTGAGGGGCAATTCGGATTAATGGGCCTTTGGGTTCTGTGGCAGTTGCATCGCTGGGGCTTCTTGGGTTATGGTTAAGCAAGATCTGAAAGTCTGGCCTCAAACATCTGTGTTGTGAAACTTGCGCCAGATAAATGGAGATGGATAGCGAGAAGCAGTTATGAGTCCCGAATGGAATCAACAGCCGTCAAACAAAAGCCTTCAGCCGCCTCATCTACCGCAGTATGAGATGGTTGGGCTCCAAAAGGATTCCAAAAACTACGAAGAGGCCTCTCGCATGGTGTTCACCCGTTCCGTGGGCGTTCTGGTGGGCGTGCTTTTCTTTATTTTTCTCGTGACCCTGGATTCCTGGGATTCCTTGTTGAAAACGCCCGAGACTTTTGGTCAGATTAACACCTCTGCGGCCAATCGGTTTGAGGGCAAGATTAGCATGTCCAGGCATAGTGTCACGAGAAAGGATGAGCTTAAAGGTTTTATTTTCAACATTAAACCCCGCAAGAGTCCGGCTGGCGTTCATTTCAATTTCGTGGTGGCCGAGGTGTCGGTTTCCAATCGTTCCAGCGATAAATACAATTTAAGCATCTACTCCATTATGCTGATTACCGACGATGGTAAATACTATTCGCCCGACCTTCATACTCGGTCCTACAGCGGCAGGTTGAAAAACGGAACTTTGGATCCTGGCGAGACGCGCCGGGGTTATCTGGTTTACCATATTCCGGTGAGCAGCGGCCTCAACCATTTGGAGATGCGAGGCGGTCAGGACGGCCCGCTTGCCATGGTGTCCCTTTAGGATTTTGAGGCGGCCTTATGAGGGGAATC
Source organism: Holophagae bacterium (assembly GCA_050294955.1). Classification (GTDB taxonomy): domain Bacteria; phylum Acidobacteriota; class Holophagae; order Acanthopleuribacterales; family Acanthopleuribacteraceae; genus JBNKOV01. The sequence goes on along the minus strand of JBNKOV010000146.1, from coordinate 118 downwards.
GACAAATATAGGCGCTGACGGCCACGCCTACGGCCCCCGTGGCAATTTTGGCCGAGAGTATGGGAATAAAATAGATAACCGAGGTTCCAATGGTGAGTGTGATCATGGTGACGGCCAG
>JBNKOV010000145.1:0-9855 GCA_050294955.1 Holophagae bacterium | reverse complement strand
TAGGCACGCGTGGCTTTTTGAGATTCCTTGATAAATCCGGACAAAATGTAATCCTTGATAAAGTGAATTAAAATCTAACGCCGCAAGAATAAACAGCTCTTTCCACATAAGAATCGCACTCATTGAAGTGGAACGTCAAGGTTTTTCGCGCTTTACACCTCCTGAAATAATGAGCTCCAATTGTCTAATCAACTGACAAAATAGTGGTCATAAAGGCGAAGATAATTTATAATGTCAGTGGACAAATACCCTTTTGTTCTTATTCAATACTCCGGCCATGAATTATTCCCCCTTTCGCCAATGTCCCGTCACCACATTATTTTGCGAAAAACAACCAATTGCTACTTGGAAGCAAGCCCAACGCCGTACTTGGGCAGGCCGTCGGATCAAACCGACGGCCTCCTTCACCTCTCAACTTAGATTTTAATGAATATCTTTTTGCGGTAGAGGAACAAGGCGACGCTCCAAAACAGGGCGACATGAACAAGCGCAAATAACAAAGACCCATTTAATTTTCCGGCCAGGGATGCAAAAACTTGGGAGAATAACCAGCTATATGCGCTCTCTACACCTTTCTTTGTCGGGATGTGAATCCAGTAGAGGGTGATCTTTATCCACAGGATAGAAAGCACATACACAGCAAGAGGATTACATCCAAATATCACAAAGGGCTGGCCTAACCTGCGATATCCCATCACCTCAATGAGGTAAATCACTGCAGCCAGAAAAACCAAAGCCCAACCCGCCGTAAAAAGCACATAAGAACCAGTCCATAGCGCTTTATTAATAGGATGGACCAGACCCCAGAGCCAGCCCAGCCCAATAAGCGCCCCGCCAAAAATCCCTAGATTCTTCGCTGCTTCAACGTGCTGTTTTTTCTCTATGTAGGCACATGTAAAGTATCCTGCCAAAATGGTTGACACAGCGGGCAAGGTGCTCAACAAACCTTCGGGATCAAAAGGCATGCCATTCCCCTTCCAGAGATGTGCAGGGCCAAGAATATAGAGATCCAATTGTCGCACTGCGTTGGCTTCCAATCCGTAGGGGTCCTCTCCCCCAAATAAAATGAGAATCCCCCAATAAATCAAAGGAAGAAAACAAGTGAGAGTAAATAGGGTCCTCTTTCCCAACCAAAGGCAAAGCATAGAAGCCATGAAATATGCCAGTGCAATGCGCTGCAAAACGCCCAAAATTCGAAGCTCTCCCAGCGAGTTCGAAAAAGGGAAAGCATTGAGGCCAAGACCTATCAAGAATATAAAAATTGTTCTCCTCAGCACCTTGCCAAAAACGGCTCCGGTCACTCCGCCTTCAAATTTTTTGAAAGAGAACCACATAGATGCGCCTACAATATAAAGGAAGAAGGGAAAGACCAGATCTGTGGGGGTGCATCCATGCCAGGCCGCATGTTTCAAAGGTGGGTAGATATGAGACCAGCTCCCTGGCGTATTCACAAGGATCATTCCCGCAATGGTCACGCCTCGGAAGACATCCAAAGACAGATACCGACTTCGGTTGGACATGCCGCTCCTCCTCTCAGCTCTCGTCCCATTTATTGTACCGGAAAAATAGAGTATAAAATACAAAGGCGGCGTCAAGACCGGGGGCCGCTTGGAGCGTTGGCCTCGACACCGCAAGTCCACCTTGGAGGAAAGTGGAGAGAGAAAACCCAGATTTGCGTTGAGCAACAGAGGGTTTTTGTATTCAACGGCAGTCTCAAAGTCCGGAAGGTAATGCCCCTCCGGGGAGGAGAAGTTGATGATGCTGAGAAGACCGTTAAAACGAAAACCGGAAAGCCGCTCTTCCGTCAAATCCCCTTCATCATAACGAAGACAAGAAAGGGGATCAAGCAATTTGTTAACTTTTTTAACATACCCTGGGAATTTCACCCAATCTTTTTAGAAGAGCCATGAAAAAAGGCCATTAAAATGAGGAGCAATAGTTCAACATGCGAGACATTGCAATATTTTTTGGCATACTTTTGTTAGCCAACTGCACTAAAGGAGAGAAAAAGCCAACAATACCGAAATCCCAATTATCAAAAGTGCAACTTTCAGCTCATTGGGACCTTATTTCAAATCAGCTTCCTGAAAAAGATGGATTTCTTTCAGCGCTTTCCCTTCACAATGAAGGCTCTGCTCCATTGCCCGCATCAAATTGGACGATATACTTTAATTTCCCAAAGAACATCTATGAAGTGGTCGGGAATGAAAGCGTGGTATTCACTCGTATAAACGGCGACTTCTACAAAATGGAACCCACGCCAGAATTTCGGGGGCTTCAACCAGGCAGGACTTTCCGAATTCCGTTCCATACCAGGGGTTGGGCAACCAGGAAAACCGACGCCCCCTCTGGATTATATCTTGTAATAAACAACTCTCAACCCATTGCCATTCCACCTCCCAGCCTGGGTGAATTCCTCAGAACCGAACAGATAGCCCGTGGAAAACGCGACGCCTTGCCGGTTCCAAACGGAGCATCCATTTACAGTGAGAACCAGGCGCTTACGCTCTTGAGTAATGCCAAGAGCCTAGTCCCCAGTCCTGTGTTGTTAAAGCGTTCCCCCAGTGTGTTTCCACTAAGCCGTAATCTGATTATTTACTACGTTCAAGGTCTCCAACAGGAAGCTGTTTTGCTGGCCAGGGATCTTGAACAATTCGGCCTAGCCGCCTCACTGAAAGAAGGACACGGCGAAGGTGGCGTTCAGCTCTCTCTAATATCGGGAAAACCCGAAGGTTATGATCTTCTCATTAATCCCAAAACCGGTATTTCGATATCAGGTTCAGATAGAGCTGGCGTTTTTTATGGAGGTCGAAGCCTGCTGGGGTGGATGCCCATCAATAGCGATGCCTCTTCTCAAACAATCGCTTTAGAGGCAGTTGAGATCAGCGACTGGCCACGATTTCCCTACAGAGGCATGCATCTGGACGCCGCCCGGAATTTCCAGAAAGTTGAAACCGTAAAGAAGGTGTTGGATCTGATGGCGTTCTACAAATTGAACCGTTTCCAATTTCACTTGACCGACGATGAAGGCTGGCGTTTGGAAATCCCCGGTCTTCCCGAGCTGACGGAGGTTGGTGGAAGAAGAGGGCACGACTTGAACGAAATGGGCTCATTGCTTCCATCCTGGGGCTCAGGCCCAAACCCCAAGGCATTCCCAGGCAGCGGTTTCTACACCAGGGCTCAATTCATTGAAATCCTGAAATACGCCAGACAACGCCATATTGAGGTTATCCCGGAGATTGATCTGCCCGGGCATGCCAGGGCTGCAATTGTAGCAATGAAGGCGCGTCACAGGCGGTTCCTGGAAGAGGGAAAGCCCGAGGAAGCCGAAGCCTACCTGCTTCAAGACCTCAAAGACGCCTCGGAATACAAGTCGGTCCAGGGGTGGGACGACAACGTGATTTCTGTTTGCAGGGAATCAACTTACCGATTTTTGGAAACAGTGATCGACGAGATCTTGGAAATGTTCAAGGAGGCCGACGCGCCCTTTACCACCGTTCATACCGGCGGAGACGAGGTGCCTCATGGAGTTTGGGAGAAATCTCCAGATTGTCTATCTCTATTGAGAGATTCGGATAATGCAGCTGAAATGGTTAACCTTGCGGACCTATTCCTGGATCGATTTAGCTCCATTTTAAAGGAAAGAGGCTTGAGGACCGCTGGCTGGGAGGAAATAGGCATGACGGGCAATCATGGAGCCATTCGTCCTTCAGATCCACATACGCCCTTCAGAGCCTATGTATGGAATAATGTAGCGGGCTGGGGCAGAGAAGATCTGTCCTATAAGCTGGCAAATGAAGGTTACCAAGTAGTACTTTCCAATGTGACCCACCTCTACCTGGACTTAGCTCATACCAACCATCCCGAAGAGCCCGGTCTCTACTGGGCAGGGTTCCTGGAAGCTAAAAAAACCTGGTCCTTCAATCCAATGAATATCTACCAGGGGATCGACGCCGATATTATGGGCAACCCCATAAAACCATCTTTTTTCGAAGATATGACTCGATTAAACCCTAAAGGCAAGGAGAATATTCTTGGCATTCAGGGCCAGCTATGGTCCGAGCTGATAATCAATCACTTCAGATTGGAGTACATGCTTTTTCCAAGATTGCTAAGTTTGGCCGAAAGGGCCTGGACTCCAGAACCCCAATGGGCCGATCTGAAACACGAGAAAAGAACCGATGCCTTGCAAGCAGCCTGGAACCAGTTCGCAAATCAAACAGGTCAATTCGAGCTCCCCCGCTTGGATATTTTGTTTGGGGGGGTCAACTACCGGATACCTCCACCTGGCGCAATCATTGAGCAGGGCCAACTGATGGCAAATGTAGCCTTTCCTGGTCTGGAAATTCGCTACAGCCTGGATGGTGAAGAACCAGACGGAGAAGCGCCCTTATACACGATCCCTGTTAAATTAAAACATCAACATAGGCCAAAACTCAAAGCGTTCGACTCCCGGGGCAGAGGCAGCAGGACGATCACCCCAGTGGTCATCCAGTAATCAAATTCACCAGTCAAAATCCCGTTCCTGAAATTCACCAAAGTATTGGAGTAACTAGCCAAACATATATTTTACAAACAGATCCCTCCAATGCATTTCTACTTGAGTCAGAACAGCCCTACAGGAAATAGCGCCTTAGCTCCAAACAAAATCAGATGTTTTTCCTGTCATCGATACTGCAAGAATTTAAAGCCACGTTATTTTACCTGTGAATATTTGCAATTTCAGGTTAATATATTTTAGAGAGCAAAGGATTATGGCCGATGAAATTCCACAAATTTATTGGTTGAACGACAAAATCAGGACCACCACATGTGGTTTCTCAACATCCCATCAAACAAATTTTTCCGGGCTCCCTATCCCAAGTTTTAGAGCTTATTCATGTTTGCCACTTCAAAACACGCAATTACCCACGCCAGTCAATAGACCAAGGAATCTTTCAAAGTTAATCAATCCATGACCTTTAGTCGATGTAAAGATAGTTTCAGGAGTACAGTATCTAAATGGACACCCATCTGGAAACCATTCTGGCAACGGTCGTAAAATGGGCTGAGGACGCAATTGAAATTGCAGGCCCTGATGCAAAGCTGATTTATGTAAATGGAGCCTTTGAGAAAATGACCGGCTATAGCTATGAGGAAGTCAAAGGAAAGACTCCGGCCCAATTTTTGAGAAGCGACCGCCAGGATCCTGAAGTTTATAAAATCATGTGGGACACTGTTAGTAGCGGCAAACCTTGGAGCGGCCAGATATTTCGTAAATGTAAAAATGGTGAGAACCGTTTGTTTGAGATAACAGTGGCTCCTGTATTGGACAGCTCGGACGCAGTAACTGATTATGTAGCCATTTCAAGAGATGTCACCCAACGCATTCAGGAAGAAAGAAGAAAATTACAACTCACCGAGCAGGTTGCCTTCCTCCAGAAACAGGAGAGCCTGGGGCTGCTTGCGGGGCGTTTCGCCCATGATTTCAACAATTTGTTGACCATAATTTCAGGAAACATGGAGCTGGTTGGCTTGGACGCGCCGGAGTGTAGCCGCAAATATGTAAGTGACGCACAGAATGCCATTGGAAAAGCAAAAGAACTGATCCAGCAAATGCTTCTGTTTTCAGGGGGCAAAACCCCAAAAAAAGAAGTACTTAACCCAAAAGAGATCATAAAGTCCATGGAGCCGCTGTTCACAATTCCAGCAGGAAAGAATATTGCTATCTCCTATAACTTAAACCATGAAGACCACAAAATAGTGGGCGACAGAACCCAAATCGGACAGGTTCTGCTGAACCTGATAACCAATGCATCCGAAGCTATAGGCGAGGATTCGGGTGCAATCACCATCAAAACAAAACCCTATAACCTCCAGACCCTGGAAATTCATGACCGGAAGCTTTCCCCTGGACCCCATCTGGCTCTCACCATATCAGATACGGGTTGTGGAATTGCAAAAGAGGATTTGGCCAGAATATTTGATCCCTTCTATTCATCGAAGAAAAACGGTCACGGACTGGGGCTCAGTTCGGTTATGGGAATAATCAAAGGACACGGCGGCGATGTTCGCGTTAACAGCCATTTGGGAAGGGGGACCGAATTCACCATTCTATTCCCCCTTATTGAAGAGGAGGAACCTGGATCCATGTCTGTCGCGGAAGAAAAAATAACTCCTACAGTTCTGGTAGTCGATGATGATCGACTCATCAGGCGCATGTTGTCGGCCTCGCTGAATCGATTTTCCATGAGGACAATTGAAGCCGAAGACGGTTTACACGGCTGGGAGCTTTACCAGAAGAATGAATCTACCATAGACCTCGTCATTTTTGATCAGATGATGCCTCGCATGAAAGGCATGGAATTGCTCAAATTGATAAGGGAAAAGAACCCAAATCAGAAAGCCATTCTCATCAGTGGTTTCCGAGGCAGCCATCCCAGTCAGTGGGAAACAGGTCACAAGCCAGACCATTTCGTGGCAAAACCCTTCACGCCCAATGAACTGATGAAAGTGGTTTCAGGCTTGCTCGCTCAGGAGAGCCTAGAATCCTCTGCTCAATCTTAATCCAACTCAAAATGTTTTTAGGACTCCTGAAATGAGCAAGAATATTTGGGAAAATTTGTCACCACCCCCGTTTTGACAGCCCAAAATGACAGGATACTTGTCCATCTAGAAGGATCGTAGTCGATTGTGGTTCAAGCGGTTAATCGAGTCTAGAAAATCTACAATAAAGATCATTTTGACCAAGGAAGGAATTTCGTCAGGGGATGCGATTTGACCGAATCTACCGCACATAGGTGGATGTTTGATTCAAGCCCCTAAAATCCGAACCTTTTAACCTCTTAAAGCCCCTGAAGAAAAAGGCCAAATTCAATTAAAAACCAGTTTCAGTGACTGGGCCACGCCCGAACGCAACGTCACTTTTTTAGTGATTGCCTGGCCTCGCACGTTTATGACTTTCAGCATCCACTCCCCCTCTGGGACTCCCCTAGCCTGCCCAAAATAGGGCTGAAACACGGCAAGTGGCTCTGTTCCCGAGGAAAAGATATCCAGAGACTCACTCTCCCTAAATTTAATCACTTGGCCTTGCCTTTCCAAACTCAATGATTGGAGACGATGCTGAAAGGGAGAAGTTACCGAAAGCATGGTTAAAGGCTGGAAGGAAAAATGGACTTCACTAACCTCCCCCATGACAATTTCTACCCAAACAACTTCGGGGTTTGAAGCCCAAGAGCCATCTGAAACCAAGGCTCTGCAAAGGAATACCCCCGAGGAAAGGCCTTTGAGCAAACGTCCCGATTCAGTCGCATCCAATCGACCCGCAACGATGGCTTGAGAACGATCCGTTGGACTGGCGGTTTCAGGAAGAAGATATACAGCAACCCCACTGTCCGGGGGATGCCCATCGATCATAACCCGCAAGGACCCAAGCTGTTCCAGCTCCAAAACCCCTAAATCAAAATCGGATCCGTCAGAGGGCATGATAATCCCGCTCTTCAAGGTCTTTGCAGGCGCTGTGCTGCTGCTCTCCCGATAAAGCAACTCATACTCTCCGGGAGGCAACTTCTCAAATTGAAACTGCCCAGCCGGCAGAGTTAAACCCGAACGATGGGTAGCCTGCCCCTGCTCTCCTCCCCTTAAAATCAATTGAAGAGTTTTCTCAGGTGGGGGAGAAACCCGGCCTGTCAGATCACCAAATTTGTTAAAAAAGAACTCCCCGAAATAATCCTCATCGCCTAATTCAATGACTTCCCTATTTGGGTGACGAAATAAAATATCATGATACTCATAGCCAGTGACAACACCGTCAAAGCCAATTACTTCATATTGTCCCGGCTCTATTTTTTCGAAGGAAAATCGCCCGGAAGAATCAGTCCGGGTCAGCGGGGAGGAGGGCTGTCCTCCTTGAATATCCCTGAGAAAAACCGACCCCTGCGCCAAGGGGCTGCCATTTATATAAACAACACCTTCCACCTTATATCCAGGTTTAAACCCAAAATTAACTTCAAAGGACGCTCCTTCCGCCAGCTCCAATCCAGACCGAGTCATTCGAGGCCTGCTGCGATTGCCCTCCATTTCGAATTCTATATAAGCCTCATAAATACCTGGGGGCAGATTATCGAATCTGTAATGGTCAATTCCCCCAGATAGCCATTTGTGAAAGAACATGCCCGTCATACCCTCGGCAAAAAGGCTGACGGAACGAACATCCGGAAGATTCTGCGTATTAATCGACCCAAAAATGGATCCACCTTTAGGTACGACCACCACCAAAGCCTTCCGCTGTTTTTCGTTCATCGCCTCCAAATCGGCAACCCGGGTCAAAGCCAGACCTTCATGTCGGACGAGGAGATCGATTGGTAAATCTTCAGGTAATCGCTCAAACCGGAAAAATCCATTAGAGTCGCTTACGGTTGAATGCAATTTCAAAATTGGACTGCCTGGCGTATCCAAATTCGCCCATGCAAAACGAATGTTTGAGCGTTGTTTTTTATAAACCGCAAGAGAAACTTCAATGCCGGCCAAACCAGTTCCAGTTGGGCTCACCACTCGCCCTTCATAAACGAGGCTTTTCATAGGAATTTGAATGGTGATTGGCGCAGCATGTGTTTCATCTAAAACATTTAATTTTTCTATAGTTGCAAGAGCTCCTTCTCCAGTTTCTACGATCAGGTTTACAACGGAACCAAATGCCAAATTTTCCAACCTAAAGGAGCCATCTGGACGATTGAACTCCACGCCGTAAAGCCCCCAATAATGGTTGATATGGGCGCTTTGCAACCCCATTTTTAACCCCTCGTCGAACACCTTCAAATTATAGGCAACGACTGGATTCCCGGTTTCCTTTTCAATCACTCGGCCATAAACAAGGCCTGGCCCATGAAGGGTCACTTCGATGGGGTCCTTACCGCCCACAGGCAGCAACAACCCGTCAATGGGTGAAAAGCCACTCTTGTAAAAACTGAATTTAGCCCTGTCGGGCAGTGAATGAAAGGCGAAAGACCCATTCACATCGGTGAGAGCGCCTTCTTCCTCATGTAGCGGCGCCCTTCGCTCGTAAGAATAGGGCTGTACACGCACAGCGTCAACAGGTGATCCCCAGGTGTCCACGACCTGGCCTTGAATGCTGTAACCCTTAAATAGAACGATTTCAAGAAAGGGTAGATCCTGATCTAAATTGAGTTTAACCGAACGTGGCGCAAACCCTTCGGCAGTGGTCCAAATCTCGCTGAGCCATTGCATCCTTGAACCTACAGAAATCTCAAATTGACCATCTTGGTCCGTATAGATTTCGCTGCGGCTGGACAATCCCTTATAGCCAATTCCAACCCTAGCGTTTGCGACAGGCGTCTTCTCTCCATCCACAACCCTTCCTCGAAGTACACGGACCTTTGACTCATGTGATTTTGAGGTTAGTTGCACATTGAGTTCCTGAGTTTTTGGAGGGCCAGAAACGCCTTGTTTCTTAAGCATTAGTATTTCATAGTCTTTCTTAACAAACCCCAGATTTAGAGTCTCTTCCAAAGGCAGGTTTTGAATATGGTACATACCGTTAACATCGGTTTCCGTCTCTATCAGCCCTTTGCTAAATCGAACGCTCACCTCAACCTCTGCCAGAGGAACCCCCTTTTCATCGGAAACCTTGCCAAAGAACGCGCCGCCCTGCTTCAGAAAAACCGTAATGGCAGCATCTCCACCTTCGGTAAGATCGATAATCCGATAAGCAAGCTGGAAGCCAGAAGCGGCAATTTTCAACTCCCAGATTTCCGGAGACAAAAAGAGGGTGGCCTTTCCATTCTGTTCTGTTAAATATGTTTGCTGCTTATTACGGAGCAGGTTGATCTCAGCATTTTCAATTATTCCGTCATCAGC